>JAIRXP010000009.1 GCA_031268215.1 Bifidobacteriaceae bacterium
TGAAGCGGTGTGGGTTTGGTGCCGCCGTTTTGTTGTGTGGTTTGCCGGGGTTCCGGCGGCTCACGAGTGATCATAGTGGGTTTGCTCGTATTGGTTGGGTGTGGCGTAGTCCAGGGCGGAGTGGAGGCGGTCTTTGTTGTACCAGCCGACCCATCCGGCGGTGGCCAGTTCGACGTCGCCTAGGTCCCGGAACGGGCCGTCTTGTTCGACGCATTCGGCCTTGTATAGGCCGTTGATGGACTCGGCCAGGGCGTTGTCGAGGGCGTCCCCGATGGACCCGAAGGATGGGGTGATGCCGGCGTGGGCGAGCTGTTCCCCGTAGTGGACCGAGGTGTACTGGGATCCGTGGTCGGAGTGGTGGATGAGTTTCCCGGCGCCGACGGGGTGGCCTTCGGCTTTGCGGGCCCAGATGGCCAGCTTCAGGGTTTGGGACACCATTTTGGCGGTCATTGTGGCGGCGGCGGACCAGGCCACGATCTTGTGGGAGAACAAGTCGGTCATGAACGTGACGTACACCCAGCCGCTGGCGGTGCGCACGTAGGTCAGGTCGGTCACCCAGCGCCGGTTCGGGGCGGGGGCGGTGAAGTTGCGGTTCAGCAAGTCGCGCGACCCGGGTGGACGCGCGCCAGCGCGCACCGTGGTCTTCACACGACGGCCCCGCACCAGGCCGCGCATCTTCTCCTGGCGCATCAGCCGGCCCACCCGCTCCTCCCCGGCCGTGATCCCCTCCCGGGCCAGGAGCCGGGTCATCTTGCGCCGCCCGTAGAACCGCTCCCGGGGCAGCGCCCCGCGGGCGTCTGGCGTCTGGCGCAGACGTCGCATCTGTTCGACCAGGTGGGCGTCGGACACATCCCTCGCGCTGGGCGCGCGGCGCTTGGCGGCGCGGTAGGTGCGTGCGGCGATCTTTACCCCGTAGTCCCGAAGGACACGGCAGATCGACTCGACCCGGCAGCCCCTACCCCTCATCAGATCGATGAAGCAAACCACTCTCACCTGCGACGGGGGTCGAGCTCCCCGGCGAAGAAAATCGAGGCCGCCTTCAAGATCTCATTCGCCTCGCGCAGGTCGCGGACCTCCCGTTCCAGCTCCCGGACCCTGCGGGCCTCCTCGACCTCGCCGGCCCCGTCCCGAGCAGGGGCCCGGTCGGCCACCACCCAACGCCGCACTGACTCCCACGAGCAGCCCAACGACGGGGCGATCGCCCTCGCGGCCGCGTACACCGACGGATACTCATCCAGGTGCGACAGCACCATCTTCACAGCCCGATCCTTGAACTCGGGCGGGTAACGCTTCGACATGACACCAATCCTTCCAGAACAAGAACGGCACCAAACCCCCACCAGTTCAATCTGCAGCGACTGTGGATAGCCATCGCCTTGCCGAATCGCCCAATTCAGGGCGTCACCGCTCCAGGCCACTCCGAACGGTCCCGCCGGTTCCGTCAACAGCGCGCGCGACGTCGCGCCGTCGAGTTTCGGTAACGCGATCTCGCGAGTCCGCTCCGCAAAGGTCGCCACCCGCGTCAGCAGCGTCTTGGTTTGGGGAAGTCCAGCGCCTACCACGCCCAGCGGGAAGCGCTCCTTCTCGGCCGCCATGTCCTGGACGGCATTGAGCAACACTGCGGCATCGTTCACCGCTTCCTGGTCTTGACTGGAATCCCTGTCACTGGCAGGCTCAAGAGGCGCGTGCAACTCATCAATCATCACCAGCAACCCTGCCCCGCCACCAGCCCGGATCAATCTGGCGGCTTCGCCGAGGAATTCCTCGACCTGACCAACTGACCTGCGGTCGAGCGCTGCCGGGCCCGGACCGCTTGGGTTGGCTCTGGCCTCAACCTTGACCAGACCGACGTTCAACTGCACGGCCAGTTCTTCGAGGTGCCGCCGGGAGGCGGGCGTAGGCACGGAATCGGTGCGTGCCATGGCTCGGGCCACTTGGCCCAACAACTCGTCAAGGAACGGCTTGCGTTTCAAGCCGACCGTCCAGCACACCACGAAGCCGTCGCTTGCCGCTTGATCGGCCACATCCCGCAGCAGTGAGGTTTTGCCCAGTCCCCTGGGACCGGTTACCACCGTCAGCGGCCCCATCATCTCGCCGTACGCGATGACTCGTGCCAACCGTTCGCGCAATTTGGCTCGCTCGGCCCGTCTGCCCACGAATACCTGGGGCCTGTCACCAGGGCGGTAAGGGTTGGTCTCCACAGCAGTGATTTTATAGGTTGTTATAACTGGTGTCACCTATAACAAGCTATAAAGAGCCCGATGTCGAACTCCGTCCGCCTTCGTCAATGAAGACGCTGGCTGCGACACCCGCATCTCGGAGTAAAGAAACGGCGGGGGCTGCCCCCCCGCCTTGGTGTGGGCCCGGGTCATCAGACCAGCCCAGATCGGATCACCGTAGCATGGTCTATCAGTCAACCTACACGGCGGGCGACGGGGCGCTTCCTGCTGACCGTCCTCACGCGGGAGCGGCGATCACCAGATCGCCAGATAGCGCCGCTTCGTGGGCGGTGACTTGGCGGAAAGCGACTGAAGCTTCAGTGATCTCTTCGATGACAACCCAAGACCAGAACCCGGGGCGCCCAGCCGCGGCCACGCCCCCGACACGCAACCCCGAAACGTCTGCCGGCGGCCGCGCGAGGTTGCGGTCGTCATCGTCCACCATATTCAGATCGGCGTCGATGTCGATCTGGATCATCACACCACCCCCTGCACTGGCACCAGTACGGCCGCGTCTGCCAAGGGCGCTTGGTCCTTGATCAGTCGCAGACGGCCCATTGTCCAAGCCCATGGCGTCACTTCGCTTGACCCCTCAAAACCGCTCCGGGCGGTTACCGGCTGCAAATGGTGAAGCAGGCGACCGGTGACGACCGCCGCCGCTTCGTCGGCATCGTAAGGCGCGGGAGGCTGGGCTGCCAGTTGGTCCAAGTCATCACGGAAGTCCGGGGCGGCCAGCTTGGCCTGAAGGTTCGCAATGGCGGCTTTGGACGTGTATCCGGCGAGACGGTACGGGCCGAACCCGGCCAGCACGGCATCGGGCTCCAAGTCGGTGGCGCGCCAGTAGACCTTCGGGTGCCCGGTGAGCCTTGACTTCACATCGAAGCCCAGGTCACGTCCAAGGTCCAGCAGCACGCCGGTCAGTTGGCCGATGCCGCCGCCGGTCGAGCGCACGTAGTCCAAGTCCTCGCTGTACCGCAGGGGACACGGCAGGTGGAGTTTATGCAGGGCCGTCCCGCCCCGGAACACAAGTTCCCGGCCGAGGTAGCTATCAGCGGCGATCGCGCAGATCGCCCGCGACAACAGAAGGTCCTGCTCGACTTGGTCGGGGCTGGCCCACGGATGGGACCCGCCCCAGGCGGCGATGTCGTTGACGGATAACATGGCCTCTCAGTCAACCTCCGCTGATGTGTTCAGGCGCAGGTTCCACCGGTGGTCAACGCCGCCGGTCAACGGCAGGGACGGATGCAGCCGCGACGGAGCCGGCGACGACCGCGTGACGTGCTCCGCGAGAGCGTTCAGGCGACGGCCGGTGAACCGTTCGACGGCCCAGCGGACCCGGCCACGTGTCGGCCGTCGTGTTGGTTGGGGTGTCGGGGTCATTTGGTTAGCCGGTGGTGCGGTGGCGTTAGGGTGGTTGGCGGCGGAATGATGACGGCGGCCATCGATGCGGAGGTACAGTTGCTGACCGATTCGCTTCTACTGGGAAGGAGATAACGAAATATGGGCAGAGTCACGGGCTTCCTTCCTTCATGCGCACTGTCGGTCCTGGTCCTGGTCCTGGTCCTGGGAGGTTGTGCGGAAGATGGTCCATTCGATGCAGACAGCACCAGCACGGACAGTGCCGTGAATCCGCCTGCAACCGTACGAGAAGGGTCCGCTGAGGCCCCTTCCGCCAGTATTCCAGACTCTGGGAACCCGGCTGCGGATGATTATCGAATCGGGGACTCATTTGCCGTGCGGGTACCGGAGGAGTTGACACCGTACGAATTGGGTGACCGCCTCCAGATCGGTTACCAGGCCGTCGACTGGACGGCGAACCTCGGCGCGGACCCGTATAACCCTGCGGCTCTCGAGGATAGCGGTTTGGGCGGTTGGACACTTGGCGAGGCAATCAGCACTGGCGAAGCCGTACCGTTCACGGTGGGCGCGGCGAGCGGTTACCGGTACGACGCGGTGAGCGCATCGGGAGATTGCGGGACGGTCATCATCATCTTTCCCAGCCTCGGCCCGGCCGGCTCGCCGCCAGGCCGGATCACGATTACAGCGGACGAGGACACCTTCGACGCCCGCCAAGTCTTTGACGACCCTCTGTTTATTGGTGTGCTTGACAGCGTCAAGGCGCCCCAAGATTAGACGAACAAGAACACCTCGAACCCGCAACAGACGGCCTGGCCTGGCCGTTCACACTGGTGGCGGGTGAGAGATTCGAACTCCCGTAGCGATTCCGCGTCTGATTTACAGTCAGATCCCATTGGCCTCTCGGGCAACCCGCCGGATTGGCCGGCCCGCCTGAACGGACCAGCGCCAAACCACGATACCAGCCCGCTAGGCCACCGGATGTCAGCCTCGACCTCCGCCCACAGTCTGCGGCGCCGCCCACTCCCCCCGCCGCGACCCCTCCGGGATTCGCCGCCAGTTGGGAAGCCAACGGCACCAATGCCAAAATGGTCGGCATGGCTCAAGATTCTTCGTTCGACATTGTTTCCAAGATCGACCGCCAAGAGGTCGACAACGCACTCAACCAGGCCGCCAAGGAAATCCACCAACGCTACGACTTCAAAGGCACCGGCGCCTCAATCGCCTGGAGCGGCCAGGACATGATCGTGATGTCCGCCAACGCCGAGGACCGCGTCAAGGCGGTCCTTGACGTGCTGGAAACCAAGCTGGTTAAACGCGGCGTCTCACTCAAGGCGATCGAGACCAGTGAGCCCCGCCAATCCGGCCGGGAAGTCAAGATTGAGGCCCGGCTGAAAGAAGGCCTCACTTCCGAGCTGGCCAAGAAGATCGCCAAGGCCATCCGCGACGAGGGACCAAAGGGGGTCAAGACCCAGATCCAGGGCGAGGAGCTACGGGTCACCTCAAAGTCTCGCGACGACCTGCAAGAGGTTATCGCCCTGGTCAAGGGCCAAGACTTCGACGCCGCTTTGCAGTTCGTCAACTACCGCTGAGGTTCCCGATGCCGCCCGGCCGCTCAGTACGCCAACTCAGCGAACGACCGGGGACCTAAGGCATCCACGAAAATGTGCTTGGCGAGGTCACCGTCAAGCCAAACCAGCTCCGGGCCCACACCCACGCCTATCTGTTCCCGGTCCCGTTTGGCCTGGATGGTCGCGCCCGGGCGGACCCCGGCGGCATCGAGCGCCACTAGCTGGTCAATCTGGGTTTGGAGGCTCTCCCCCAGCCGGACCACCACGAAACTAGCCGCTGGACCCTCCAGCAAGACTTGTGGCAGCCGGGAAACGCCTTCCATGAAGCCTTCAACGGCACGGGGGTCACCCAGCTCTTCGAGGCCCGGGATCGGATTCCCGTAGGGAGATAACGCTGGGTGATCCAGAATCACCAACAGGCGCCGCTCCACTTCCTCGCTCATGACATGCTCCCACCGGCAAGCTTCGTCATGCACTCGCGGCCAGTCAAGCCCAATCACGTCTATGAGCAGACGCTCGGCCAAACGATGCTTACGCATTACGCGGGTGGCGCGGGCCCGGCCTTCCTCGGTCAGGCGCAGGTGGCGGTCCTCTTCGACCACTAGCAGCCGGTCCCGTTCCATCCTGGCCACCGTCTGGGACACCGTGGGCCCGGAATGCCCAATCCGCTCCGCGATGCGCGCGCGCAAAGGTGTCAGGCCCTCTTCTTCCAGCTCAAAAATGGTCCTGAGGTACATCTCGGTGGTGTCGATTAAGTCCGTCAACGCTTCAGATCCCTCCCGTTCGGGCCATCGCCACATCGGCCCTTATCAAGGCTGATGTGAATCAAGGGTAGTTGCTCCAGCCTACTGTTCGCGCCCATGTGCTCGGTCATTCCTACGGAACCGGGTCGCGGGCGTCGTAATGCCAGAACGGGCGGTGCCAGCGCGACAGAATCACGACCCCCACCATGCAAGCCAGCCCGCCTGCCAAGATCGCTAGGCCTTCACCCAACAGGTCAGAATCCAAGCCGGTGACTAGATCGCCCAGCCGCGGGCCACCAGTCACCACCACAATGAAGACACCCTGCAGCCGGCCGCGCAGGTGGTCTGGGGTCGCGGCCTGGAGGATCGTTCCCCTGAAGACCGCGGAGACGGTGTCCGCGGCACCAGCTATTCCCAGACCAAGGCCAGCACCGATCAACGCCCACCAGACCACCTGACTGGGATGAGACCTTCCGGCCGCCACCAGCACTAAACCTGTCAGAGCGATTCCACCACCCCAGATAGCCACTGACACAACAACCCCCCGGCCCTGCCATCGAACCCGACCCACCGGGCCGGAAAGCACAGACGCCAGCAACGTACCCAAGGCCATACAGGCCGCCAGCAGGCCGGCGGTAGCCTTGCCGCCGCCTATGATGACCGCCGCGATGGCCGGGAAGGCGGACCTTGGGAAAGCCAGGATCATGGCGCACATGTCGCTCAGGAATGTCATCAACAGGTTGCGCCGGGCAGCCAGGAACCGCAATCCTTCCCAGACCGACCGCCAGCCCGCCGCTGGCCTGGCGTCACCTTTAGCGGTCCTCAGCGGGGGCATGGGCGGCAGCCGGAGCAGGGCGTAGAACGCGGCACTGAAAGTGACCGCGTCAATCAGGTAGGCCGGCCCATAGCCCACCCATCCGACCAGCCAGGCCCCCAACATGGGTCCACAAAGCGTCGCGATTGAGAAAGTCATAGTGCTCAGAGCGTTGGCGGCCGGAAGCTGGTGGACCGGCACCAGGCGCGGGATGATGGCACTGCGTGCCGGCGAGGACACCGAGGTGGCCCCAGATTGGACCGCCACCAGCACGTATAAGAGCCAGACGCTATCCGCCCGAAGGTAGGCCTGCAACACTATCCCGCAGGTCGCCAACCACATGATGGACGATGCCGCCAGGGCCACTTTGCGTCTGTCGTGCGCGTCTACCAGCGCCCCGCCATACAAGCCCAGAAGCACTACCGGCACTAGGGCGAACCCGCCCAGCAGTCCGACGGCCAGGGTTGATCCGGTCAGATCGTAAACTTGCAGGCCTACGGCCGTCGCGGTCAGCATAGTGCCGACGTTGGCCAGCGCTTGGCCTAGCCACAGCCGCCGATAGTTAGGTGATTCGCGCAGCGGCGTGATGTCGGCGAAGATACTGGGCATTCAAACAACCCTAGACTTGACGACGGCCCAAGTGCCCGCTCGGTAAACAGCGGCGGGACCACCATTGATCAACGAACCGGAGTGCCGAATGACCGAACCGATCATCCCTGAATCGCTCAAGCCAGCGGACGGCCGGTTCGGCTGCGGGCCCTCGCTGGTCCGCCCGGACCAGTTGGCCGCCCTCTCAGGCGGCCCCTGGGGCCATCTGATGGGCACCTCACACCGACAAGCCCCGGTCAAGGAGATGGTTGGCCACTTGCGGGCTGGGCTGCTGGAGCTGTTTGGCGCCCCGGCCGGATACGAGGTACTGATTGGCAATGGCGGTTCCACAGCCCTGTGGGACGCAATTGCTTTAGGCCTGGTGGAACGCCGTTCGCTGCACGGCGTGGCGGGCGAATTCGGCGCTAAGTTCGCCGCCGCGGCCTCCCGCGCCCCATTCTTGGAGGAACCAGTGACCGTGCGGGCGGAACCCGGCCAGCGAGCCTGGCCGCTGACTGACGCCACCTCCGCCCGCGCCGATGTCCTGGCTTGGCCACACAACGAAACCTCGACCGGCGTGGTGACTCCCGCTGAACGACCTGCCGGATCGCGGGAAGACCAGCTAACGGTGATCGACGCCACCTCCGCCGCCGGTGGAATCCAGTTCCGTTCCAGCCAAACCGATCTCTACTATTTCTCGCCGCAAAAGAACTTCGGCTCCGATGGCGGCCTCTGGCTGGCCTTGGCCTCACCTGCGGCCATCGAAAGGATCGAACGAATCGCGGCCAGCGGGCGCTGGATTCCGGATTCGCTGTCGCTGAAACTGGCGCTCGACAATTCGCGAGCCAACCAGACTCTCAACACACCGGCCTTGGCTACCGCGATCATGGCGACGGTCCAAACCGACTGGATCTTGGCCCAAGGCGGGCTGGACTGGGCTGACCAACGCACGCGCACGGCATCGAGCATCTTGTACCGGTGGGCGGAAACTCGGACCGAAGCGCGGCCATTTGTGGACGAACCGGAAGCCCGTTCACCCGTGGTGGTCACGATCGACTTTGACAAGGAGGTCGATGCCGCCGGGCTGGCCAAAGTGTTACGGCGGAACGGGATCCTGGACGTGGAGCCGTACCGCAAACTAGGCCGCAACCAGCTCCGGGTGGCGACCTTCGCCAGCCGCGACCCGGCCGACTGCGAAGCCTTGACGGCCTCGATCAGCTACCTGCTCGACCGCCGCTGACCGGCGGGCCATCCAGGTACTCGCCGGCAGCCGGATTAGCCACCAGCAGATGGGGCGGCAGCAGGTGGTCGAATTTGACCTCCACCTTCCAGCGGGCCTTGGCCCAGATCATGGCTCCGGCACCGACCGCTAACGCGGCGATCGAGCCAACCCCTATCGACCAGCGCGGTCCCCAGGTGTCCGCGATCCAACCCACCACCGGTGAACCAACCGGCGTAGCGCCCATGAACACCATCATGTAAATGGACATGACGCGGCCCCGGATCTCCGGCTCGACAGATAGCTGCAACGTCGAGTTGGCGGCTGTGATCAGGGTTAACGTGCAGGCCCCAACCAAAATCCCGCAAAAGGCGTAGGACCAGTAGTTCGGCGTCAGCGCCGAAAGACCCGCGGCGAATCCAAAGGCGATGGTCGCCCCGATCACCAGACGGACCCTGGGACGGCGGCGGCGGGCCGCCACCAAAGCGCCAAACACCGCCCCGACGGCAAACAGGGAACCCAGCAGACCGTATTCGCCAGCCTGGCGATCAAAGACGTTACGCGCCATCACGCCCATGGTTAGCTGCGTGTTCAAACCAAAGCAGGACACCACCCCGATCACCACCAAGATGACTTGGATGTCGGAGCGCCGACGAACGTAATCAAGTCCGGCTCGTAACTGTCCTTTGGCGCGGGGCGCGGACGGCATCGGCCTCAACTCGCCGGGCCGCATCAGGCCGACCGCCCCTACCGTGGCGACGAAACTAAGGGAATTGGCGAAGAACACCCAACCGGCCGGCCACACCGCCAAGGCCAGCCCAGCCACCGCTGGCCCGACCATCCGCGCCGCGTTGAAATTGGCTGAGTTCAGGCCCACCGCATTTGACAGCAGACTGGCCCCGACCAGTTGCCCCACGAATGTCTGAAAGAACGGCCCCTCAAAACCAGCCACCAGCCCAGACAGAACGGCGAAGACACAAATGCCGTGCAAGTTCATGTGTCCCGCCAGAAGCAACCCGCCCAGCGCGGCGGACAGTACCGCCTGGGTGGCCTGGGTAACCATATAGACCCGGCGACGGTCCCAACGATCAGCCAACAGTCCCGCCACCGGCGAAATCAACAGCGTTGGGCCGAACTGCAGGGCCGTCACAACGCCCACCGCCAGGCCATTGTCATCGCTGAACACCGTCAACACAATCCAGTCTTGGGCAACCCGCTGCATCCAGGTGCCAGTGTTGCCGAACAGCGCCCCGATAAACCAGAGGCGATAGTTCCGGACCGTGAATGACGCGAACGTCCCGCGCATAATCTCCTAACGCAGACACCCCGAGTCCGGCCTGACCGGTAGGCCGCGAATGCGGGGCCGGTAACCGCGGGGCTGCCGGAGGCGTCCCTTGAACGGCTCAGGGCCAAGCTGACCGCGTGCCTGAACGCGCTGGCCGGATACGGACTGGTGGTGTCACGCCGCCTGCCATCCACTTGTCTAAGCGGCGGCGACGTCCGGTACGGCGGGGTCAGCACTGGCCCTTGAGCGACTTGCTGCTGCCCAGTCTAGACCGCTAAGCCCGCGGCCTGTCTTCGGCGCGGGCCACTAGCCCAAGAGTGATCGGATTGGCTCCAGCGCGAAATAGATCACGAACAGCACCGAAGCCACCCACATCAGCGGATGAACCTGCTTAGCTTTGCCAGCGGCCACCTTCAAAATCACGAAGGACACGAAGCCGGCACCGATCCCGGCCGTGATCGAGTACGCGAACGGCATCAAGATGATGGTCAGGAAGGCCGGAATGGCGATCTCATAGTCCTTCCAAGAAATGCCTGAGACCTGCATCATCATCAAGAAACCAACCACCACTAGGGCCGGTGTGGCGGCCTCGTAAGGGACCACGTTGACCAGCGGCGACAGGAAGGTGGCCAGCAGGAACAGCCCTCCGGTGACAATGTTCGCCAAGCCAGTGCGGGCGCCATCGCCCACCCCGGCAGCGGACTCGATATAAGCCGTGTTGGAAGACACGCCGCCAGCGCCACCAGCGATCGCGGCGACCGAATCGACAATCAGAATCTGCTTCGTGTTGGGCGGGTTACCCTGCTTGTCCAGCAGTTTTCCCTCGGCGCCAATCGCCACCATTGTTCCCATGGTGTCGAAGAAGTCAGCCAACAGCAGTGAGAAGACCATCAGGGCCAAGGTCAACGGCCCGAGCTTCTCAAAGGCGCCAATGATGGAGAACTGGCCCAGGACCGAAAAGTCAGGCAACTTGAAGACGCCGTCGAACTTGGGCACGTTGAGGTTCCAGCCACCGGGGTTGTCCGCGGCAACCCCTAAGTTGCCAATCATCTCGACAATTACCGCCAAGACCGTCCCGGAGACAATTGCGATCAGCAGCGCCCCCCGGACTTTGCGAACCAGCAGCACAATGGCGATCACCAAGCCAATCACGAACACCAACACCGGCCAAGTCCCAAGCGTGCCGGATCCGCCCAGTTGCAGCGGGGTGCCAGCGGCCGGCGTGACGAAGCGTGCGTCAATCAGCCCAATCAGCGCTATGAACAGCCCAATCCCAACCGAGATCGCGATCTTCAGTTGGGCCGGTACGGCCTTGAACACGGCTTCGCGGAAGCCGGTCAGCACCAGAATCAAGATGATGATGCCTTCCAGCACCACAACACCCATCGCGTCCGCGAAGCTCATCTTGGGTAGCTGAGCCAAGGTGAATGTGACTATGGCGTTGATCCCCAGTCCGGCCGCGATCGCCATAGGGAAATTGGCCACCAGACCCATGGCGATGGTCATAACGCCCGCGATCAGGGCGGTCGCGGCGGCCACCGAGGTCAGGTTAGCCTCCGCGCCCCCGCCGATGAAGGTCCCGGAAGCGGATGGCGCTCCCGCCAGGATCATAGGATTCAGCACAATGATGTAGCTCATGGCGAAGAACGTGACCAGGCCGCCGCGTATCTCCTGGCCCACAGTCGAGCCGCGTTCAGTGATCTTGAAGAAGCGGTCAATGCGCCCCTTGGGCTGCCCCTGGCGTGGCCTAGGGGGCTGCGAGGACCTAGAGGACCTAGAGGACCTAGAGGACTTGGGGGACTCGGAAGGTGGCTGGCTCTTCGGCATGACAGAGATTCTCTCAGACCGCTGTCCCCTGAATGAAGCTCACCGGTCCTGGCCCGCGTAGAGGTCGCGCCTCCGTGCCTGGGGACCGCACGCGTCGTCCCCGGGGCACACCCCCGCGGTCCCCCACCGTTGTTAGGATTCGGCTGTGACCAATTTGCCACCACCGGTCGTAATCAACCATCCGCTGCTGTTTGGGATAGTCACCGGCCTGTGGGCCGTAGCCCTAGGAGTGATCGTGGTGTTGGATCTGGCCGGGGTGTACCAGGCCCGCGTCTGGATCTTGGTGTGCGCTGTTGGCGTCCTGTTGGGCATAGCCGGCATCATTTACACCAAGTTCTCCTGGCGCGCCCGCCGCGAACCGCCCGGGGAAGACGACTAAGAGCGCTGACCCAACCAGGGACTACAGCGGGCCCGGCTCGCCTGCCTGGGCGGGCTCTTCCGACCTGTCCAGCGAAAGCGGCACGATTGACGAATCATCCACCATTGGACTGTTGGCGGGCCACTGGGTACCGGTACGGGCGACATCGGTCTCCGAATGGGCGCCGCAACCGTGATCATAGGCGACCACCGAACCGTCCCGGGGCGACCACTGATTAGCGCACACGCCAAACACGGTCCGCAAACTCCCCGCCAATGGCGTCACGAAACCGCACGTGGAGCAGCTAGCTGGGGCCCTGATGGCTTCCGGTGCGCTGGGCCCATGTGCTCCTTCATACCAGCGCTGAGCAGCCTGGGCACGCCCCTCAGGTGACAACACCCGGGAACGCCCCAGGCCCAATTCCCAGGTCGCCAGTTGGTCCACGTCTTCTTCGCCGGTGGCAGCGTAGCCAAGTTCGAGGCGCGGATCATCCATGATGTGCGGCAGTATGTCTCCTGGCCGGATGTCGCCAGGCTGAAGCCGGTCCGCCCAGGGCACAAAAGGCGGCGCCAACAGTGCGCCCTCGCCGGGCAACAACTCCGTTTCCGCCACCGTCGCGTGACGGGCCCGGGGAATGCGCGCCATGGTCACAACCCAGTTCCAGCCCACGTATCCGGGCAGTTCGCAAGCGAAACGAAGAGTCGCCACTCGTTCGCCTTCCATTGTCAAACCGAGGTATTCACCCACGTCCGCGGCGTTGGCGACCTCATCAAGGGCTTCGCGGGCCAGGTCTTGCGCTTCGGCGGAGGAGAGGTAAGGGTCGGCCTTGGGACGCCGCACCCTCACCGGTGCGGACGCCGTGCCCGATTCCGTACCAAGACTCACGCTTCCAAGTCTCCCGCTACAGCCCGCAGCAGTCCGGCGACCTTCGAGGCCGAACGCCTGTCTGGATAGCGCCCCCGGCGCAGGGTATTGGAAGTGTCGTCGAGGACTTTGATCAAGTCTTCCATGATCACCACCATGTCCTCGGGACTCTTCCGGTGGACTTTAGCGACTGACGGCGGCGTTGACAGCAGCCGCACGGCTAACGCCGAGGGCCCTCTCTTACCGTCCGCCACGTCGTACTCAACCTTGGAACCAGGGCGCAACGCTGTCACATCCGCTGGCAACGCAGTAGAGTGCAGAAACACATCGCTGCCATCTTCGCCAGTGATGAAACCGAAACCCCGGCTCTCGTCAAAGAACCTGACCTTGCCGGTGGGCACACGGACCTCCTACAAAAACGCTAGACAGACTTGCTTTCTCCAAGGCTACCCGCTCAACCAGGGCAGCGCCTGCCCACAAGGGTAAGGGGCCCGCGGCCGGCCACCGACCAGGTTGGACCCTGCGATGAGGCGATCACGAACCAATTTGCGGCCGGATCCGGGGCCGGTTCCCTGGTCAAACCGCCGCGGCGCTCGGCCAGATGGGACCGCCCGCCAGGATCCTCAACGGATTCACAGCTTTCTCGCAGAAAGCTCGCAGACACCTGCCAGCCCGGTAGGACAAACTGAGTGTATGGAACCGGTACCCATTGCCAAACTGCTAGTGGTAGATGACGAGCCGAACATCCGCGACCTGTTAGCGACCTCGCTGAAGTTCGCCGGATTCGCGGTCCAAACCGCGGCTACCGGCGGCGATGCCGTGGCCGGAGTGATTGAACACGAACCCGACCTTCTGGTGCTGGACGTGATGCTGCCGGACATGGACGGGTTCACGGTGACACGGCGACTGCGCGAACAGGGCAACGACATACCGGTCCTGTTTCTGACCGCACGCGACCAGATTGAAGACAAGCTTCATGGCCTGACCATTGGCGGGGATGATTACGTAACCAAGCCGTTCAGCCTGGAAGAAGTGATAGTCCGGATCAAGACGATCCTCCGGCGCACCCACGGCCAGGGGGATCCGCAAGACGCCGTCATCCGCGTAGGTGATCTGGAGCTGGACGAGGATTCACATGAGGTGCGCCGGGCCGGTGTGGAACTGAGCTTGTCCCCGACGGAGTTCAAACTGCTCCGGTACCTGATGGTGAATGCCGGCCGTGTGCTGTCGAAAGCCCAGATCCTAGACCACGTTTGGGACTACGGCTGGTCCGGGGATGCGGGCGTGGTGGAAAGCTACGTTTCCTACTTGCGCCGGAAGCTGGATGTCCGGCCGGATGGGCGGGAGTTGCCTGGGCTGATCCAGACGAAGTGGGGGTTTGGATACCTCATCCGGGCCCCTCGGGGTGAGACCTAATGGCGATCCCAGACCAGCGGGCCGGTAAGCCGTTGCCCGTCAAACTGGCGGGAATCATCGCCGCCCTGGTGATCTTGGGGCTCTCGGTAACCGGCACTGTCACGACGGTGGTGCTGCGGGTCACCCTGGTGGGCGAACTCGACCGGCAGCTAACCCAAACGCTGTCCCCGTTAACCGCGCGGAACCAGCTTGACGCCGCTATGTCTGGGCCATCGGATTACGTGTTGATGGTCTTCTCAGCTGATGGCGAGGCCCAAGGAACGCTCGTGGGAGACGGCCATGACATGGCGAACCAGCCCGCGATCAGCCAGTTCACCGAATCTGAGACCCGCCAACACCAGGGCCAGCCGTTCACCGTGGCTTCACATTCCGGAGGCGGGAAATGGCGTTGCGTGGCGGCGCTCACGCCGGGGCCATTCGGCCCTCAGCCCGTAATCCTGGCCCTGCCCCTCGATTCGGTTAACGCCACGACCAGGCAGATGGCATCGCTGGTGCTCTGGTTGACCCTGGCGGTGGCGGTGGGCGCCACGACCGCCGGTTACCTGATGGTCCGCCACTCGCTGCGTCCCCTGCGCCGGGTCGAGTTGGCGGCCGCCCAGATCGCGGCCGGTGACTTGGCGACCCGCATGCCACCAGCCCGCCCTGGCACCGAAGTGGGCCACCTCACCGATTCGCTCAACGCGATGCTGACCCAAATCGAGGCCGCGTTCGCCACCCAGTCCGCCTCCGAATCCCGGATGCGGACATTCGTCTCCGACGCCTCCCACGAACTGCGCACCCCGTTGGCCACCATCCGCGGCTACGCTGAACTGCACCGGTTAGGTGGCCTGGATCAGCCTGGTTCACTAGCTGGGGCAATGCGCCGGATCGAAGCGGAAGCGGCCCGGATGGGAGGGATGGTTGGCGATCTGTCAGTCCTGGCACGTCTGGCGGAGAGCCCCGCGTTGAAGCTGGCACCGGTCGATCCGTTGGTGCTAGCCGCCGATGCCGTCGCCGACGTTAAGGCCCTCGACCCGACCCGGCCGGTGACCTTGGTTGGGAAGCCCGGCTCGGCGCCATCGGTCATGGGAGACGAGTCCGCTCTGCGCCGCGTCCTGGCGAATCTAACCGCCAATGCCGTCGCCTACACTCCGCTGGGATCGCCAATTGAACTGGCGGTCGCCACTTCGCCAACCGGCGATGCCGTAATCGAAGTCCGGGACCACGGTGACGGCATCCCGCCTGACAAGCGAGCGCAGATCTTCGACAGGTTCTTCCGGCTGGACGAGTCACGCTCGCGCGACTTGGGCGGCAGCGGACTGGGCTTGGCGATTGTGGCCGGACTGGTAGGCGCCCACGGCGGCTCAGTGGAGATCTTCGACACCGCCGGCGGCGGCGCCACATTCCGGGTCACGTTGCCGGCCACACCCCGTTAGGTGGGCGGCCCAGCGGGCCAGCCGAAGGCGTCAGCCAACGGACGGGGCGGACGGGCCGGCCAAGGAGTTAGTATCTCTTTCGGGCCGGCGAACCGGCCTAATCCGGGTGGAGTCTGGCTGTTGGCGTTGGCCGGGCCACCTGGAAGTTTCCTTCTATCCAACGAGGTGACCGGCACTATGGCTCAAACCGAACCGCCGGCCTGGCTCACGACAGTTTGGTCGAGGGCCTTGACTGAGGCCGGCTCGCCGGCCCCAGTGAACGAGGCCGACCGGATGGGCGACAAGCTGCTTGAGCGCTGGTCCAACCCGGCCCGGCGCTTCCACGGCATAGGCCATCTGATCACGGTGCTGGAAAAGATCGACGAACTGTCACGGGAGGCCTCCTGCCCCGGTCTTATCCGGCTGGCGGCGTTCTACCATGGAGCGATCCTGTCTAGTGGTTCTGGTCCGCTGGGCAACCGCGTCTGGAGCGAAGACAAGGCGCTCTCAGCCGATTTGGCACGGGGCCAACTTGCCCACCTGGGTCTGCCCGCAGCCAAGGTCGCGCGGGTACACCAACTAATCACCGCCCTCGGTAATCGGCCTGGGAGCCGGCTCCCAGGCCGTCAGGCAGCGCCTTCTTGCCGCGTTTCCCCGGGTGAGAGCTTCGCTCTCACCGCGTCAACACGGGTCACGGGGGGTGTTGTCCAACATCCTCCTAACACAGTCAAAGACCCCGACTTGGCGGTCCTGTGCGATTCGGAACGAGCCATACTGGCGGCCGACCCACGGACCTACCGTGCTTACAGCCAGGCCCTCCGGGCAGAATGCGGCGATGAGCCGGTGGCGGCCGTGCTCGAAGCCCGGATCGCCGTACTGCGCGGCTGGCTGGGTAAGGAGCGTCTGTTCCTGACCGCTTCCACCACCGCTTGGGAAAACGCCGCGCACAACAACATTGAAGCTGAACTGGCCCGGTCGCTTACGGAACTGGACTCGCTCAACGCGCCCGCTAGGCATCCCTCGGCCGGTTTGTCCAGCGCCGTGGCCGCTCACGGCCCGCTGACCGGATCCTTCGCCGCCGGTGGCCCCGGCCCTTTGGGTTGAGCGCCGGGGGGCTGTTCCGTCACTCGGCGCTCCGCGGCGCGGCGGAGCCGTTGCGTTGGGGACCGGCGGCGGAGCCGTCCACAGGCATTCTGTTTCCGCCCCGGCGGCGCTAGCCGCCCTACATAGTCTGGCTTCTCCACGCCGTCATCAGACGGCTCGACCAGATTTCAAGGAGTGGTACCAATGAGCGTATTCCAAGTCAATTCAGAGACCCTGTCAGTCGTGGCCAGTGCGGCCAACGGATCAATCGGCGTGATCCAGGGTGAGATCGCTGCCCTCAACGGGCACTGCGCCGAGCTAGCCAGCGCCTGGACCGGCTCCGCTTCCAACGCCTTCACTGGCGCCATGGAGCAGTGGCGGGCCGCCCAGCGCGTAGTCGAAGAGGCCCTCGGGTCACTCAGCCAATCGCTGGTCGCCGCCAGCCAGGGCTACGCCGAAGTGGAGCAGGCCAACACTTCACTATTCGCCCGCTAGTAAGCACACCGGCGCCGCGACTGGGATCAACCGGGTCAGGGACGGCGCAAGGCAGCGGCTTGAGACCCTTGCGCGGCCCGTCGACCCGCCCCAGGTATCAACCGGGTCAGGGACGGCGCAAGGCAGCGGCCGCGCTGCCGTCTTCCGGGACAAGTTCCAAGTCCGGCGCCGGCAGCCAGGCCACCACCTCGGCGTGGCCGGATTCTGAGGCCAGCAGAGCCAGGCCGCCCCCCCGGGCTTCAAGGCGCAGCCGCTGTGCGGCCAGGCCACCGGACGGCTGAGCTCCGGTCGCCAGCGGTTTACCGTCGTTGGTCACTTCTAGAGTCACTTTGGGAGGGCGGGCGCCGGCCTTGAAGTCCAGGGCTACCACGATGGACTTAGCGCCGGCATGCTTGATGGCATTGGTGATCGCCTCGTCCAGGACTGACACCAAGACTGCCCGGGAAGCCACGTCCAGGGCCGGTTCAAGGACTGTGTCGAATTCCGCCGCCGCTTCAGAAGTGTCCAGGGTGACAGAAACACCGGCCGGAACCCGGGCGATGGCCAGGGCGACAGCCTGATGCAGGCCGATGTCCGCCCCAACCGGGAAAAGCGAATGCGATAGCTGACGGACGTCGTCCTCACGCAGGCGGTCCAGGTCCGCGATTATCTCTCGCAGCAGGGCGACGGCGGCCTGGTCATCGTTCACCTCCGCCATTGGAATGGCTTCGGCTTGGAGGCGGCTGGCCATGAAGACAAGCCGCTGCTGAACGTGGTCATGCAGCATTGAGGACATTTCACGCCGGACCCGCAACTCGGCGTTCTCGCGTTCCAGAGCCGCGTGGCGCGCCTCGAACTCCATTTCGGTGATGGCTCGTTCGGCCTTGACGGCCCGTATCTGCGCCTTGGCCAAATACATCGACAAGGTGATGGCGGAGAACGGCACCACCACGGCCAGCATCGCCTCCAGCACCACTGGGCCAACTAGCAGGACGGGCCCCCACACGGCGTACTCAACGCCAAACCGAAACACTCCGGCGATGAGAGAGAAGATCAACGCGATGATCAACCGCCAGGCCAGTGACTTACCGCTGGGATAGACCGGCACCACCGCTGCCGCGCCCACCAGCGCCGGCAAGAACGCGAAGGACCAAATACCGAAGAAGTAACCGCCGGAAATTGGTAGGTCAGTGGAGACCAGCGACACCCAGCCCCACACGCCGAACCACTGCAAGACCAGCGCCAGCGACAGAACCAGCAACATAGAGACCGCGAAGCTCAGGTATATCCACCGTTCCCCCGATTCGCCGGTGATCCGCGGCAAACGAGCCACGACCATCTATTTTCGCGAAGTCTGCTGCAGGAACCGCAGCACCGCCGCGACCCGGGGGGACGCGTCCTGCGATGTTATGCCCAGAGCCCGGTAGATCGCCTGCAAGTGGTTCTCCACCGACCGCCTGGATAGGCCCAGCAGCTCGGCGGCGGTGGCGTTGGAGAATCCCTGTGCCACCAGCCGCAGGACCTGCAATTGCGCCCCAGACAACTGGGAAACGGCGCTTCCCTCGCGCGCAGCCGACCGCTCGGTCAGCTCCGGGTCAAGGATCACCTCACCGCGGGCGGCGGAGTCAATCGCCCGGAAGAGCACTTCTTTGGTGACCGAGGAGCGCTTCGACAAATAGGACCAAGGCCGTGGCACGTTAGACCCTATTGACACCACCAGGTCCATCACGTCATGGCTGGATAGCAGCATGACCAAGAGATTGGGATCAGCCCGCTGCATTGACACGCCCAGAGCTACCCCGTTGCCGTCCCCCAGGACCACGTCCATCAAGACCAAGTCGATCGAGCCTGGAGGGAACTTGACCCTGGCGTCAGCCGCCCCGCCGGCGGCCCCGACTATTTCCAGGCCAGGGTGAGTCGAAGCCAGGTCCGTCAGCATTGACCGGAGCAAGTCTTCATCCTCGACAATCCCGACCCGCACGGGGGATGACGCGGAATTCATGGATCTCAAACTAGCGCTTTTACCTACGATCTGCACATCGACTGGCGGCGATCTCGCCGCTACTCTCCCGTTTGAGCAGGCACTGGCGCTAAACGGCCCAGGATCAGCATCACGGAAAACACTGACCCTGGGCCTGTAAGAGCCGTCGGCTGGTGCTTGGCGAGCTTCGCCCGCCCAGCACCAGCCATTCGGCGGAAAGGATCAGTAATCCATGCCGCCCATGCCCGCATCCGGCGCGGCCGGAGCAGACTTCTCTGGCTTGTCCGCGACCACCGCTTCGGTGGTCAAGAACAGGCCAGCGATTGATGCGGCGTTCTGCAGAGCTGAACGAGTCACCTTGACTGGGTCGGCGATCCCGGCGGCCATGAGATCCTCGTATTCGCCGGTTTCAGCGTTGAGGCCAACACCGGTCTCGGAATTCGAGACCCGCTCGACCACCACGCCGCCTTCCAGACCAGCGTTGACCGCGATCTGCTTCAGCGGCGCCGACAGAGCCACCCTGACGATGTTCGCGCCAATGGCCTCATCACCGGTCAGCTTCAGCTTCTTGAAGGCTTCCTTGCCGGCTTGCAGCAGCGAAACGCCACCGCCCGCCACGATGCCCTCTTCCACGGCGGCCTTAGCGTTACGGACAGCGTCCTCGATCCGGTGCTTGCGCTCCTTCAACTCCACTTCCGTAGCGGCACCGGCCTTGATGACGGCCACGCCGCCGGCCAGTTTCGCCAGACGCTCCTGCAACTTCTCCCGGTCGTAATCCGAGTCAGTCGATTCGATCTCCGCCCGGATCTGCGCGACCCGCCCGGCGATCGCCTCGGCGTCACCGCCACCTTCAACGATGGTGGTCTCATCCTTGGTCACAACCACCTTGCGGGCCGTGCCCAATTCATCCAAAGTGGCATTCTCCAGTTTCAGACCCACCGTCTCAGAGATGACTTGAGCACCCGTCAACACAGCGATGTCCTGCAACATGGCCTTGCGGCGATCGCCAAAGCCAGGAGCCTTGACAGCGACCGACTTGAACGCGCCACGGACCTTGTTGACCACCAGCAACGCCAACGCCTCGCCATCCACGTCCTCAGCGATGACCGTCAACGGCTTGGACGCCTGCGAAACTTTCTCCAACAACGGGATCAGGTCCTTGACCGAAGAGATCTTTGACTCCACCAGAAGAACATAAGAATCCTCCAGGACAGCCTCCTGACGCTCAGTGTCGGTCTGGAAGTACATCGACAGGTAGCCCTTGTCGAAGCGCATACCTTCCGTCAGCTCCAGTTCCAGCCCAAAGGTCTGAGACTCTTCGACGGTGATGACGCCCTCGTTGCCAACCTTGTCCATGGCCTCAGCGATCAGCGAGCCAATCGCCGGGTCACCGGCGGAAATCGAGGCGGTTGCCGCGACCTCCTCCTTGCCCTCCACTTCCTTCGCCTGCTTCAGCAAAGTCTTGACGACGGCATCGACGGCCTTGTCAATTCCCCGCTTCAGGGCGATTGGGTTGGCGCCGGCGGCCACGTTGCGCAAACCTTCGCGCACCAGGGCCTGGGCCAGGACGGTTGCCGTGGTGGTGCCGTCGCCAGCGACATCATCTGTCTTCTTGGCGACTTCTTTAACCAGTTCGGCGCCGATCTTCTCGAAGGGCTCTTCGAGTTCGATCTCTTTCGCGATGGACACGCCATCGTTGGTGATGGTGGGAGCTCCCCACTTCTTCTCAAGGACCACGTTGCGGCCCTTGGGCCCAAGGGTGACCTTGACCGTATCGGCCAGTTCGTTCAGGCCACGCTCCATGCCACGACGGGCATCTTCATCGAAGGCAATGATCTTAGCCATTCGTCTTTTCGTTTCCTTTGCTTAGTTGCCAAGGGTGAACCGGTGCCCGCGACGGACGGCCCCGCCAGCCCCCGTTCACGTCACGCGGACCGGCCAGAACCTCACCAAGTTCGTTATCACTCTCATGGCGAGAGTGCTAATTCATGGTTAGCACTCTACCGCAGAGAGTGCAAGCTCCGTGACACCGCGTCTCAGCCTGGACGGACCCAACCGAACCATCCCGGCGGACCCGGCCAGAAGCGCCAGGCAGCCGGCTACTTCAGGATCACAACGATGTTCCCGCCGGCGGCCTGAGCGTTCAACTCGGTCATGGTGATCTCCAAGGTAGCTGCCACATCGCTAGCGGTAGCTGCCTGCTCAGCAGTGGAGTAGTAGACGATCGATTGGGTGGGAGATGCCGGAGTCGTGTCGTAAGACTTGGTAGCGTTCGTGTACCCGGCGGAGGTGAGAGCGTCCGAGGCGGTGCCGGCCGCACCGGTGGGACGGCCATCGTTGTAGACAGTGACCTTGACGGCCTTATCCGGCGGCGGCGGCGTCTCCGGCACGGGCTCTTGGGACTGGACCGGATCTTCGGGTACGCCACTAACAGGCGGGGATTCCGGCACAACGGTGGCGGGCGGAGCGGAAGGACTAGGGCTGGCGGGCCCTCCAGGGAGCTTGTCCGCCAGGAAATGCACGGCCAGGAACGCGATCGCCGGCACCAGGATTATGACTAGCAAGAACGGCCAGACCCGGCCCCAGGCGCCACGACGCGCGGCGTGTACCTCTTTGGGCCTCGAATTGATGTCGACCTCGTCGAATTCATCGAGCGGGTACGGGTACGCGTTCTTACTCACGATCTCCAAGCCTAATAGGTGGGGCCCCTCAAACAGGGGGGTCCAGACGACGGGCGGAGCGGGCCCGGTACCGTTCCTGGCGCTGGCGCCGCAACCGCTTGACTAGCTGTGGGTCGAATGCCAATGCCTCCTCGGTGCCGATCAGCCGACTGAGCAATTCGTAGTAGCGAGTGGGCTCCATGCCAAACAGTTCGCGAATGGCGGCCTCCTTGGAGCCCTCGTAGCGCCAATGCTGGCGCTCGAACATGAGTATGCGGCGCTCAACGTCCTCCAACCGCGACCGCCGGCTGGCGCGGGCCGCCTGCCCCATGGACCCTCCCCAATTTGCCCTAAACACCCGTAGCGGGTGCAGCTTCCGCTGTCATGCTAGATCACCCGCCCGCGATTCTGACTCAGCCAGGGCCGTTGGCACGGTAACGTCTTGCGGCATGAACCAGCCCGCGCCCCTGGACCAGATAGTTGACCCCGGTTGGGCCGAGGCGTTACGGACCGTGGAACCGCAAATCAGATCGATGGGCGAGTTCTTACGGGCTGAGAACGCGGCCGGGCGCGGCTACCTGCCCGCCGGCGCCAATATCTTGCGCGTTTTTACCTACCCGCTGGACCGAGTCAAGGTCCTGATCGTGGGCCAAGACCCGTACCCCACGCCAGGCCATCCAGTCGGATTGAGCTTCTCCGTGGCGCCCAGTGTGCGCCCCTTGCCCGGTTCGCTGCGCAACATCTTTCAGGAGTTAGCGCACGATGCCGCCGTCCCCCATCCCACAACCGGTGACTTGACCCCGTGGTGCGACCAAGGCGTCATGCTGCTCAACCGAGTTCTGAGCGTCCGGCCCGGCAAACCCGGTTCGCACCGGGGCAAAGGCTGGGAGGAAATCACCCGGCACGCCATTGACGTTCTGGTACGGCGAAGCCAACCGCTGGTAGCGGTGCTGTGGGGGCGGGACGCGATTGGGCTGGGCCCGCGCTTAGGCGAAGTACCGCGCATTGAGTCGCCGCATCCTTCTCCCCTATCCGCCAGCCGCGGGTTCTTCGGCTCGCGCCCATTCACCCGCGCCAACGCCCTGCTGGCCGAGCAAGGCGCCAGCCCAGTGGACTGGCGCCTGCCATGAAGGTCGCGCCCTCCCGAGGCGCAGGGTGAGCGAGTAGGCAGGTGGGGCCGCCATGGCCGAGGCGCGAGGCGCGAGGCGCCTCAAAGTCAAATGCGCGCGCAGCGTGGCGGACGCCGCCACACTTTTCAGTAGAGTGGCCCAGTGCCGCGAGCCCTACCCAACCCAGCCATGCCAGCCGAGCCCGCTCCGCCAACCCCGGTCTGCGCGGACCCACCAACTGAGGCGCCCGAGCCCATACACGCGCCGGTGTCGGTTCCGTGGAAGCGCTACGTCGCCATCGGCGATTCCTTCAGTGAGGGTTTGTGGGACGGCGACGACCAATCCGGTCTGGTGGGCTGGACAGACCGGCTGGCCGCGGCCCTTTCCGCCCGCCGGGTCGCGGCCGGGCAAGAGCCCATTGAGTACGCCAACCTGGCCATCCGAGGCAAACTGGCCCGGCCAATCGTCACCGAACAGTTACGGCCGGCGCTGGCCCTGAAGCCGGACCTGGTCTCGATTGCCTGCGGCGGCAATGACACCTTACGAGTAGCGACTGACGTTGACGCGATCGTGGCTCTGCTGGACCGGGCCGTTGCCGCCATCCGCCGCACCGGAGCGGATGTGCTGCTAGCCAATTCGGCAGATCCGGTCGAGTCACCGCTGATTCGGCTGACCCGCGGCCGGGTCGCGCTCTTATACACATCCATCTGGTCAATCGCCCGGCGCCACGGTGCTTACGTCGCGGATCTGTGGGGCCTGGGAGCCCTCAAGGATTGGGACATGTGGGCTCGCGACCGCATCCATTTGACCAGCGAGGGCCACCGGCGGGTGGCCAACGCGGCCTTGGTAGGCCTGGGCCTTGGCCCCGATGACCCAGACTTTGACCGTCTGCCGCCGCACCGGCCGCGCATGACCGCCGAAGAGTGGGCCCGCTGGCAGTTCGAATGGGTACGCGGTGATGTCATCCCTTGGGCGGTGCGGCACGCGAAACACCAGTCAACCGGTGACGGGCGCTTGCCCAAACGGCCAACCCCAAGTCCGATGCCGCCCCAACCAGCGACCAGCGGGGCCTAGCCGATGCGCGAAAGCCCGGTAGCACGCCATCGGGCAAGCAGGCCTTCTGGAACCTCTTCGCGAGTCAAAGCGAAGATGCGGTGGTTACGCCACTGGCCGTCGACATGCAAATATCTCAGGCGCGACCCTTCCTCGCGGAACCCAAGCTTTTCCGCTACCCGCAACGACGGGCGGTTCTCCGGCCGGATGGCGATTTCCAGGCGGTGTAGCTGAGCGGCGCCCATCGCGTGGTCAAAGGCCAGCGCCACGGCTGTCGGCGCTATCCCCCGGCCGGCCACGTTCTTGCCGACCCAATAGCCCACAGTGCCGCTTTGGACCGCCCCTCGGGTAATACTATTGACGCTGACTTGTCCAACCAGAACTCCCTGGTATTCGATCATCCAGGGGAACATTTGTCCGTGGCGCGCCAGGCGCAACGACTGCCGCGCATAAGCCCCGAAATTGGGTGGCCGGGACTCACCTCCACGCGGCAAAGTAGCGTCCCAAGGAGACAGCCAATCGATGTTGGCGTCCCGCAAGGCACTCCACGCCCGCTGGTCTGAACGCCGGATGGGACGCAAACGGACCGGCCCTTCGCGCAGTGTGGCGGGCCAAACCGGCTGACCGGCAGATGGGTCGCCGGTCATCTAACCGAAGCAGACGCGGCCGGCCGTTCTAGCTGTTCAGTGAACCCGGTCAGCCAATCACTGAAATCCTCGCCCAGTTCGGGGTGGCCAGCCGCTAGCTGGACCACGGCCTTGAGATAATCGAGGCGATCACCGGTGTCGTAGCGGCGACCGTTGAACAGCACTCCGTACAGGCCACCGCCCTCGCCGGGCGGCATCTCAGCTAATTCGGCTAAGGCATCGGTTAGCTGGATTTCGCCGCCACGACCGGGCGGGGTGCGTTCCAAGACCTCGAACACCGCTGGATCCAGTACGTAGCGCCCAATGATCGCCAAGTCTGAGGGCGCCTCCGTTGGTCTTGGCTTTTCGACTAGCTCAGACAGCCGGAAGACGCCGTCCGGCAGGACCGCGCTGGCCACTGGTTGGGCCGCGGCGGAGCCGTAAAGCGATATCTGGTCCCTGGGCACCCGCATCAGTGCGACCACCGACCCACCGAACTCTTCATGAACGGCGATCATGGAGGACAACAGCGGGTCGCGGGCGTCTATCAGGTCATCGCCCAGCAGCACTGCGAACGGGTCACGCCCAATGTGTTCCTTGGCGCAGTAAACCGCATGGCCCAGCCCCTGGGGCGCCGATTGGCGGACCGCATGAATCTTGGCCAGCCCAGCCGATTCCTGGATGGCGCGCAGGCGTTGGAAATCACCCTTCTCTTCCAGCACGGTTTCGAGGTCCCAGGACCGGTCGAAGTGGTCCAGGATGGCACCTTTGGTCTTGCCGGTGATCAGCAAGACGTTGTGTAGCCCAGCGGCGGATGCCTCCCGGACTACGTATTCAATGGCCGGCGTGTCCACAACCGGCAGTAACTCCTTGGGAACTGACTTGGTGGCTGGCAAGAACCGCGTGCCGAGCCCGGCGGCGGGAATCACCGCCTTGGTGATGGTCATAGCCTCTGATTCTAGCTGTCCCGGATCGCTGACTAGGGTGAACACATGAGCGGTCGTCCAGAGCCCAAGACTTGGTGGCGCGAGCACCTAAAATCCGAACGCCGGTCGCGGCTGGGCCTGGCCGGGGACTTGGTGCCCGATGCCGCCCACTCGCCATACCCGGACCTCACCCAGGCGCCTGGTTTCGAGGGCATCTTGCCCGCCGCCGGGCAGTGGGCCGCGGCTTTCGAGTCGCTGGCCGACGAACCTTCAACTCGCTCGGTCCTGCGTCTGATGGTGGCCCAGGGAATCCGGGTGCTGGTGCCAGCGGTTCGATCGCCAGGCGATCCTGAGGCACCGGAAGTGGGTTGGGCAATGGTCTCTGACTGTGTTGACGCGGCGAAGGTGGGGCTTTCTTCAACGGAAACGCAGCGAACAAGCAGTGCTGGGCGGGCTGTGGGCGTGCGATCTGACAGCCGGGTAGGCGCCGGCGGGCGGGTAGGCGCCGGCAGGCGGGTAGGCGCCGGCAGGCGGGCTGGGAGCCTGTCTTCCGCCGGGCTGCTAACCCGCTGTCGCTTGGTTCTGGCGCCGGCGCTGGCGGTTGACTTCTCCGGCACACGCCTGGGACGGGGTGGCGGCTGGTATGACCGCGCCCTGGCGCATGCTTCGGCTGACGCGTTGGTGCTGGCGGTGTGCTTCCCTTGGGAGGTTCTCCCGGCCGGGGCGTTGCCGCGCCAGTTTCATGACCGGCCGGTAGACGGCGCCCTGACCAACCAGGGAGTGTCCCTGTTCTGAGCTGCCTAGGGCCGGTCGGGCGGGGGTGCTTGGCGGCTGAAAGCGGCCCGCCCGCCACCGGCTAGGGCCGGTCGGTTGACCGGGCGAGGCGGTTGACCGGCGGCGCCAGGAACCCGGGAACCCAGGAACCGGGACTTGCATGGAATACGGGGTGAGGTAGTACTGTTAGCACTCGGAGAATCAGAGTGCTAACCACGGAGAGCCTGAAATGCCCACTTACACTTACGCTTGTAAACAATGCGGCCATCGTTTTGACCAGCGCCAGAGCTTCACTGACCCGGCGCTGACGGACTGCCCGGCCTGTGATGGCGCCCTGCGTAAGGTCCTGAACTCGGTTGGGATCGTCTTCAAAGGATCGGGCTTCTACCGGACTGATTCACGAGCATCTTCCAACGGCGCGTTGACTGGGGCCGCCGCGCGAGACAAGGCCGCATCTTCTTCTTCTGCCACCGCCAGTTCAGGCTCCGGTTCCGGTGGCGATGGCGCTTCCGGATCCGCCAAGGACACCGGCTCCTCCAAGAGTTCCGGTGCTTCCAACACCACCAGCTCTAAGCAGCCAGCAGCCGTTCACTGACGCTTGATTCTCCGGGGTCTTGTGACCCTCACGAACCAGCGGTTCGCCCTGGGGCCCGTCCACAGGGCAAATCGTTTATGTGGCTTGGGCTGCCGCTGGCGCCGCTAACCTCACCGGATGGTCAAACTGCCCGAACACCGGACCGTCCGAGCTTTCATGTGGCGAGCCCGTTGGGCCATCTGGGCGCTATTTGCGGCGGTTGTGGTCCGGATCGCGCTGCCGGGGATAGTCGGCGCCGCCACCGGCGGTGAGCTGGTGGTCGTCTTAGCGCGGGATGTCAAAGCGTCCGCCGAACTAATCCCGGAGGACTTGCGCCTTGCTCGGATCCCGCAGTCCGCTCTTCCGGGCGGTGCTCTGACCAGCATCGATTCGGCGCTCAATCACCGTCCACGGACTGATCTCCCGTCCGGCCTGGTGCTTGACGAATCACTCCTGAACTCAGGGAGCTCGCTCAGCGATCTCCCTTCCGGACATGTCGCGGTGGCGCTGCGGCTGACTGATCCCGGCCTGGCCACCAAGATTTCAGCCGGGGACCGGATTGACGTGATGGCCTCGCCTGGCGCTGGCGCCTC
>JAIRXP010000072.1 GCA_031268215.1 Bifidobacteriaceae bacterium
CATACAACCGAGCGAACCGGAACCGGCGCCGACTAGCGTGTCAGCCGCGCCGCACCACGCGGACATTATTACGTGAGGCAAGCACACCCGTTCCCGGACCTTTTACGTGAGGCTAGTCGGCGCGTGCCGGGCGGGTCTGGCTGCCGGTAGCATTTAGACCATGACCGTTAGCGCGCCGACCTCCGAACAGGGCGGCCAAGCCCGCCAGACCACTGCTGTGAAAATCCTGTTGTACTCAGACAACGCGGACGCCCGCAATGAGGTCAAGAGCAGTCTTGGCGGCACTTTGGGCGCCGCCGGCCGACCCATCGAGTGGACCGAGGTCGCCACCCACGAAATTGCCATGATCACCTGCCATGAGCAAACCTTCGACTTGGTGGTGATGGATAACGACGCCAGCCGGCTAGGCGGTGTGGGGCTGACCCAGCAAATGCGCAATGAACTCCACTGGGAGCCGGTCATTTTGTTGCTCTTGGCCCGCCAACAAGACGCTTGGCTGGCGGCCTGGTCTGGGGCGGACGCCGCGTTGCTGCGGCCGGTCGACCCGTTCAAGCTGGCCGCCACCGTGGCGGACCTGGTGGGTGAAACACAGGCCTGACTCCGTGACCGCCAACGCCCCTGAATTCACCTGGCCGGACCTAATCTCCGCGCTTCTGCGGGGCAGCGACCTGACGGCGGATCAAGCCACCTGGGCCATGGATGAGGTCATGGGTGGCAACGCATCGCCAGTTCAGCTCGCGGGGCTGCTAATCGCGCTACGGGCCAAAGGCGAAACCGTCACCGAACTGGGCGGGCTGGCCGAGTCAATGCTGAGGCACGCCCGTCCCATCAGCCTTCCCCGCGACGCCATCGACATTGTTGGTACCGGCGGGGACCGCGCCTTCACCGTCAACGTTTCAACTATGGCGGCCATAGTTATAGCCGGGACCGGGGCGAAGGTGGTTAAGCATGGCAACCGGGCGGCATCGTCCAAGTCTGGATCAGCGGACGTACTGGAGGCCCTAGGCGTCAACCTGGACTTGCCGGCCGGGCGTATCGAAGAGGTTTTCAACGAAGTCGGCGTGGCCTTCCTCTTCGCCCAAGCTTTTCACCCCTCGATGCGCCACGCGGCCGTGGCCCGGCGCGAGCTTGGGGTTGCCACCGTCTTCAATTTCTTGGGTCCATTGACCAATCCGGCCCGTCCCCGGGCCTCCGCTATTGGCTGCGCGGATGAGGCGATGGCACCGCTGATGGCGGGGGTGCTGGCGGCCAGGGGCGGCAGCGCCTTGGTCTTCCGTGGCCAACGTGATGGGCTCGATGAGATGGCGGCCACCGGCCCAGTCCAGGTCTGGGAGGCCCGCGAGGGAGCGGTCGAATCAATGGTCTTGAATCCGGTCGCGGACCTGGGCTTAGACCCCGTGACCCTTGACGACCTGCGCGGGGCGGGTCCTGATCACAACGCCACTGTGGTCCGCCGGGTCCTGGACGGGGAAACTGGACCGATCCGCCAAACCGTTCTCCTCAACGCCGCCGCCGGATTGGCCGCGGGTGGCGAAAGGGCTGGCCTGGCCGGTGGCCCGCTAAAGGAACGCCTGGCGGCAGGCATGGACCTGGCGGCCACAGCGATTGATTCCGGCGCCGCAGGCAGGTTACTGGACCGCTGGATCGAAGCCAGCGCTTAGCTTCCCGAACTGTTGGTTCGGGGCAACGCCGGTCAGTCGCCCAAGCCCAAGTCGAAGGCCTGGTCTAAGTCACCAGTTGAATAGGTTTGGAAGGCGATGAACGTCTGGGTAGACACCACGCCGACCGTCTTAGATACCTGGTCCGCTATTACTCCGGCCAACTCCTCGTGCCGGCGTACCTTGGCGATGGCGATCAGGTCGACCTCGCCGGTAACCGAGTAGACCTCGGCTATGCCGGGGATATTGGCGATGGCCTGGGCGGCCTCGGGAATCAGATGTGCGTCAGTGTTGATCATGACAACTGCGGTGATCATGGCGTTCCTCCTCGGTCTTCGCTCCTTGGTCCTGGGCTCTAACCCTCGGCCGGGGGTTCGGCCGGACTGTCTGGTGCTTTGGTGAATTGATCCCAGGTGAAGCCATTGAAAATCTCGCTCACGCCGGCGTGGATTAGTTCACGCGAACCGAGCGGCTCCGCCAGCTTCAGGGTTCCCCATTTGAAAGCCTTGGCTGGTTCCTTGGGGCAATCCTTGCCTCCCTCGACCGTCTTGACGTATGCCGCCACGGTTACCTTCGACTTCGATTCTTTGACCGTGAATCCAGCATGCTGGTAGCAACGGGTATCGCCATCGACATAGATGATCTTCAAGTCGGAGGCCGCGGTGTCCTGTTTGACCATGTCTGCCCAAGGGGCGGAGATCCAGTCCTTCTCAGCCTTGTCTGACACCCCCAGATCCTCGTCAATCCCGGGAATTGGGTCGTCCGGCGCGGCCAGCTCGGGGAGCAACATCTGGGGAATGGTGCCGTCATCAGTTTCTTCTTTGCCGGTCTTGCCACCTTCGCCGCCGCAGGCGGTGAGGACGCCAAGAGCGAGGAGACAGGTCAGGGCGATCAAGGGACTCTTACGCATGGAGTCAACTCTAGCGAAGCCTGACTTCTGGCGAGCCCGTCTTGTGAGTTTGGGTTCAAGCCTTTTACCAGGCCTCGGCCCACTCGTCGAAGTCCTCGGGACGCGGCTCTTGGCCGGGGTGCTCAGCGTCCCACTCCTCGAAGAACTCCTCGGCGTCTTCCTCGAGCCTGAGGTAGGCGGCTTCCCGCAGCGTGCAATCGTAGGCCGCCATCACATTCGCCGTGGTGTAGGGCACGCGGCCGGCGCCTTTCGTCTCGCAGCAGAGGCGACCGGAATTGTCCACCCGGCAGATCGCGGTCGAGGTCTCGACCCAGCCGGCTCCTTCTTCCGAGTCGGCGACCACAAACCGGACGGTGCCGCCCCGCGCCCTCAGCGCCTCGACAAACGCACTGGCTTCTGTGTCGTTCCACTCGTCCGCCAACAGGGGGAGGGCTTCGTCGCCCGCTTGCGAGAAGTAGTCCGCCAGATTGTTTCCGTAGTTCCATCGCCCGCGCGCCGCGCCCCGGAACACCCAGGTGTCGCCCTGCTTCTCGACGGTGTATGAGTCAGCGTCGAGGATCGTGTAATCCGAACCTCCGGCCGATTCGATGTAGGCCTCCAGCTCGGGACCAACCTTCTCTGCGATGATCGTGACTTTTGCGACCGATATGTTCGCCATGATTTGGTCCTTGAAGAGTCTCGTGGTTACTGGTCTTAGCCCGGCCCGCTGCGGACGGCGCATTGGCTGGGCAAGACGCCGTCCTCCGCATCAACGTCCAGGCCACCCAGGTTAGCACCGCATGGCCGATGCCGTCCCAAGCTTCACCCACGCCACGCACCGCGGTTGACGCACGCCAGTGGCCTTTGCCGTTGAAACGTGCGCAGATAGCCTGAGTTTCTGGTTCGGGATACTAGCGGCGTCGCTTCTTGTCGCGGATCCGCAGCTCGCCGGTATCGCCGTGGGTCCCGTACAGATCATCGATCTGGCCAGCGAAGTCCCGTAGCACTTGGCCCCGCTTGACCTTCAGCGACGGAGTCAAATAGCCGTTCAGCTCGGTGAAGTCGGTTTCCAAAATGACGAACTTGCGGATCGATTCGGCCCTTGAGACCGCCTGGTTGGTTCTAGTTACGGCCCGCTCCAGCGATGCCCAAACGTCCGGGTCTTCGCGGGCCTGGGCCAACGGCATCGGGGTCTTGCCGTGGTTCGTCAACCAGCCGGGCAGCATCTCCTCGTCGAGGGTAACCAAAGCGCCAATGAACGGCCTTCCGTCACCAACCACGACTACCTGCGAAACCAGCGGATGGCCGCGCAGGCGGTCCTCCAGGATAGCCGGGGCTACATTCTTGCCACCGGCGGTCACGATCAGTTCTTTCTTGCGCCCGGTGATGAAGAGGTAGCCGTCGTCATCGAGATAGCCCATGTCCCCGGTGTGGAACCAGCCGCCGCGCAAGGCTTCAGCTGTAGCCGCGGGATTGTTGTGATACTGGTCAAAGACATTGATTCCTTTGAGGAGGATTTCGCCGTCTTCAGCGATCTTCGCCGAACAACCCGGGAAAGGCAAGCCTACTGAACCGATCTTCTGTCGGTTGAGGCGGTTGACAATGATCGGCGCCGTGGTTTCCGTCAGGCCGTAGCCCTCCAACACCATCAGACCAATACCGCGGTAGAAATGACCCAAGCGTTCGCCCAGCGGGGCACCGCCGGACACGGCGTACTTGGTCTGGCCGCCCATGGCTTCCCGCAGCGAGCCGTAGACCAGCTTGCCTGCTATCCGATGCTGTGCCTTGAGCCACCAGGACGGGCCGCGTTTGGTGTCCAGGGCCCGGGAATAGACAATGGCGACTTTGGCGGACCAGCGGAAGATCTTCAGCTTCAGTCCTGAACTGGCCTTCTGCTCAGCGGCGTTGTAAACCTTCTCCAAGACCCTGGGCACGGCCAGCAAGTAGGTTGGCTTGAAGGTACCCAAGGCAGGCACCAGGTTCTTGACGTCCGGGCAGTGCCCAATGATGGTGCTGGAACTGACGCCAACAACCTGGATGAAGCGCGCGAACACATGGGCCAACGGCAGGAACAGGAGTGTCCGGCAGCCCTTCTGGGCAATCACTGGCACCAGCGATGTGGCTGATTCGTCGAACTGGGTGTTGTCAGTCAGGCGGACAAAGTGCCCGTGGGTCAGCTCTGTTCCCTTGGGTTTTCCGGTGGTCCCGGAGGTGTAGATGATGGTGGCGAGGTCCTTGCCCTGAGCGGCCTGACGGCGGTCAGTTACTTCCGCGTCCGTCACCGCCGCTCCGACCTCCCGCAGGGCGTCGATGGCGCCTTGATTCAGTTGCCAGATTTGGCGCAGCTCTGGGGCCTGGCCGCGGACAGCCTCAAGAATCAGCCCATGGGCAGCGGTTTCGGCGAATGCGGCGCTGACACCGGCGTCCGAACAAATCCACTGGGCCTGTTCAACCGAGCTGGTTTCGTAGATCGGCACCGATACGGCCCCGGCGGACCAGATGGCGTAATCCAGCACGGCCCAGTCATATGACGTCCGCGACATGATGGCGACTCGATCACCAATTCCGACGCCCAAGGCGATCAGCCCTTTGGCTACGGATACGACGTCTTGGTCGAATTGGCGGACGCTGACCGGTTCCCAGGTGCCCTCCTTCCGCTGGACTTCGAAGGCCGTGTCGTCAGGTTCTTTTCCCAGCCGGCGCAGAAGCATGGAGATGATGTTCAACGTGGGGTCAACGTCGACACTTGCCGGCATCGCAATGGTATCCACGTGGCCGAGTTTAGCGGTCAACTTACGCCGCCGTAGGTGACCGGTTGTCATTGGCCTGCGACAATTGTCGCCATGGTCACTTTCCGGGACGCGGGCATTGTGCTGCGGACCCACAAACTGGCCGAGGCGGACCGTATTATCACTCTGTTGACCCGCGACCATGGCAAGGTCCGGGCCGTCGCCAAGGGCGTGCGGCGCCCAAAGTCACGCTTTGGTGGGCGCCTGGAGCCTTTCATGTACGCGGACCTCCAGTTCTATGAGGGCCGGTCACTCGATACGGTCACTCAAGCGGTTACGCTGGCCGCCTATGGCGGCCCAATCACCGCTAGTTATCCGGCCTTCACTGCCGCCAATGCGGTAGCTGAGGTGGCGGACAAACTCAGCCCGGTTGAGCATGTCCCGGCCAGGCTCTTGTTCCGGCTGACCGTGGGGGCCGTGGCGGCTCTGGCGCGGTCGGTGGCGCCGCCAGATCCGGAGGGTAACGCGCCCACGCCCGGGCCTGGCTCGGTGGCGGATTCTTACCTGTTGCGAGCGCTGGCCTTGGCCGGTTATGCCCCAGCCTTGACTGACTGTGCTCGGTGCGGTGCCCAAGGCCCGCACCGAGCGTTTTCACCCGCCGCCGGGGGAGTGGTCTGCCAGCGCTGCCGGCCGCCCGGTTCGGCGGCGCCCACCGGCGCCACGGTCGCCCTACTGGGAGCGTTGCTGGAGGGCGATTGGCCGGCGGTGGCCGCCGCCCCACCGCAAGCCGCGGCCGAATCCGCCGGCCTGGCTCGGTCTTTCGCCGAATTCCACCTGGAGCGGGCGATCGGCTCGCTACGCCTGATGGACCGCTGACTGGGCGGCTGCGGTTGGTAGGGTCAACTGGTGTCCATCAAGCCGCCGCCACACCCATCTGGAGCCACGCCGCCGCCGGCTGGCCCCAAGCGGATCCCGCGCCACGTCGCGGTGGTGATGGACGGCAACGGCCGCTGGGCGGCTCAGCGCGGTCTGCCACGCAGCGAGGGTCACCGCGCCGGTGAAGATGCTCTCGTGGAAGTGGTGGCGGGGGCGGTTGAGGCGGGCGTTAGCTGGCTATCCGTCTATGCTTTTTCGACTGAGAATTGGCGGCGTTCACCATCTGAAGTGCGCTTTTTGATGGGCTATTCGCGCCGGGTGCTCCGCGCCCGGCGCGACCTGTTCAGTTCCTGGGGGGTGCGAGTGAAATGGTCCGGAGAGCGGGGCCGCCTGTGGCCATCTGTCATCAAGGAACTCACCGAGGCGGAACAGCTAACCCAGGACAACACCGGCCTAACACTGGCCTTGTGTGTCAACTACGGCGGCCGGGCGGAGATCGCGGCGGCCGCCAGCCGACTGGCCGCTTCAGGCGCGGATGTCACCGAGGCGGCCCTGGGCGCTGCGCTAGCAACGCCAGACGTCGATTTGTTCTGGCGCACCTCCGGCGAAGCCCGCCTGTCGAATTTCCTGATCTGGCAGGCGGCCTACGCCGAGTTCGTGTTCACCGACAAGCTCTGGCCAGATGTTGACCGCCGGGATTTGTGGGCGGCGATTGAGGACTATTCCCGGCGTGAACGCCGCTTTGGCGGCCGTCCGGCTGGCTCATCCTGAGGCCGCCGGCGATGGCTCAGCGCGACGGGCCGCCGGTGATGGCCTGGCCTAACGGCCCAGCGTAACGGCCCAGCGTCTCAGGCTCCGCGGTAGCGTGGGACGGCCCGCCCGCCCGCCCGTGTACAAGCGTTGGCACCGCCAGCGGCGGCAACGCCGTCAAGCGGCGCAGGCTCGGCAGACGCCGCTGATCTCCAGCGAATGCCGGATGTCTGTGAAACCGGCCGCGGCGGCCACCTTGTCCGCCCAGACCTCGAAGTCGGGCCCGGTGACGGCAGAGGACCGGCCGCAGGAGCGGCAAATGACGTGATGGTGGTGGCCGTCCTGTTCGCACAGACGGTAGAGCGCCTCAGCGCCCTCAACCCGGACTTGATCGACTTCTCCGTCCTCAACCAGGGCCTGGAGGTTACGGTATACGGTCGCCAAACCGATCTTCTCACCGGCCGCCAGCAAATCGTGGTGCAGCGATTGGGCGGAGCGGAAGGCGCCGGCCTGGCGCAGGGCCTCAAGTACCGCTTGGCGCGCCTTGGACGAGCGCCGTGTGGTCATCGCCGTGAACTCCTAACTCGTTCAAATACCGGCCGGCTGATCGCCGCTAGAGCGTAGAGTGCGATCGCCAGTACCACGATTGTCGCACCCGGTGGCAAGCCGTACCAATACGAGGCCACCAGGCCGGCGGCTCCAGTCACGGCCCCGACCAGGGCCGCCCAGCCCATGGTCCGCCAGAATGACCGAGCCCACAGTTGCGTAATGGCAACCGGCACGATCATCAGGGCACTGACAAGGAGTAAACCCACCACTCGCATGGCCACGGTAACTGTCAGGGCGGCCAAGGCAGCGCTGACAACGTTCCAGAAGCCCGTTGGCAAGCCACTGGCCTTGGCAAAGTCCTCGTCTGAGGCGGCGGCGAACAAGGCCCACCGGCCGGCCAGTCCAATCGCCAAGATCAGTCCGGCCAGGATCACACCGGTGGCCACATCCGCCCTGGACAGCGTTGACAAAGAGCCGAATAGGTACGCCACCAGCGTGGCGGAGGTTCCCCCAGCGACTTTGATCAGTGCCGCTCCGCCGGCTATCCCGCCGTAGAACATCAGCGCCAGTGCTAGATCCCCAGAGGTCCGTCCCGAACTACGGACTAGCTCAATCACCACCGCGCCTACCACGGCCGCCACTACCGCACCAGGGATGGCGAGCGCGCCTGGGGCCAACCCCATGCCGGCGCCAATCAGCCAGCCCAGCGCCACGCCAGTTAACGCCACATGCCCAATCCCGTCGCCCAACAGAGCCAGGCGCCGCTGAACCAGGTAGGTGCCCACCACCGGCGCTGCCCCACCCACGATTATGGCCACCGCGAGGGCCCTTTGGACCAGCGGATCTGACAGCATGGCGGACCAGTATTCAAGGTATTCGCTCACGGCAGCACATCCAGCTCTGGAGTGTGCGAGTGGACTGGACGGGGCGGTTCGTGGTGGTGGTGATGGTCAGTGGGCAGGACTTTCTTCAGCGGTCCGTCGGCTACGACTTCTCCCTGGCTGAGGACTATTCCGCGCCCCAAATAGCGCTCGAACGGTCCCAGGTCATGGAGTACTACCAAACAGGTCAACCCCTCGCGCTCTTCGAGGGCCTTGACTAGTTGGTTGGCTGAAGCGGCGTCCACCCCGGCCAGTGGTTCGTCCATGATTAGCAGGTCCGGCTGGCGAACCAGGGCTCGGGCCAGCAGGACACGGTGGCGCTGCCCACCGGACAGGGCTGCCAAAGAGACTTTGGCCTGGTCTTCCAATCCAACCGCGGCCAGAGCCTGGGCGGCGCGAGTCTTAGCGCCGCGGGGCGGCCAGGGCCGCCAGCCGGTCAGTAATCCGGCCCGCACCACGTCCAAGGCCGAAGTCGGCACGCCTGATCCGGCCGGTGAGACTTGCGGGACGTAGGCTACCCGGCCCCAGGGGACACCGCGCCCTGGCGTCTTACCGAACAGCCGGACTTCCCCGGAAGCCACCGGAACCAGCCCCAGCAGAGCTTTGACGAGGGTTGACTTGCCAGATCCGTTGGCGCCCAACAGCCCAACCGCTTCCCCAGCGTGAACGGCCAGAGCGGCATCGTGCAAGACACGGTTACCACCCAAATTGACGTCTAGGTGGACGGTTTGGGCGAGCGGAGTCAAGGAGCGACCAAGCCGGTCCGCAGGGCCTCAAGATTGGTGCGCATAGCCTCAAGATAGTCCCCTGAGTTGTCATTCTCAATTGGGCTGAGGACGCTGGTGGTCAGCCCGAGCTTGCCGGCCAACACTTCAGCGGTCTTGGGGGAGGCTTGGTCTTCAAAGTAGATCGTCTTGACTGCCAGCCCCTCGATTTGGCGCGCGGCGTTGGAAATGCGTGCGGGTGAGGGCTCGGCTTCTGGGTCCACTCCGGAGATTGATACGGCGTCCAATTCGTAGCGTTGGGCGAAGTAGTTGAATGCGGCATGGGTGGTGATGAGGGCGGCACCTTTGAACTCGGCCAGCCCCGTGGCTAGTTCCTCGTCAAGGGCTGCCAGGTTGCTGGCGACGGTGGCGGCGCGGTTGTCATAGCCGCTGGCGCCGTCCGGGTCTGCTTTACCTAAGGCTTGCGCGATTGGGGTCGCCAGGGCCGCCAGCTTGACTGGATCAAGCCAAAAATGTGGGTCTTCGTTTTCGAGTCCAACGAGGGGGGCTACATCAAGCGTCTCCTTTGGCGGGTTGGCCGTGATCGCCTGGTCAACTGCCGCCTGGAAGCCACCCAGAGTAACCAGGAGGTCGGCCTCACCCAAAGCGGAGACTTGCGACAGTTCGAGTTCCGAATCGTGCGGTTCAGCGCCTTTGGGGGTCAGGCTGCCGATCTTCACGTCAGGTCCGGCGATCTCTTGGGCCAGCCATTGCAACGGATAGAAGGAGGCCATAACGATGGGCTGCCCGATGCCGTCTGGTCCGGTCCCGGAACCTTTGCCGCCATCGCCCGAACCAGCGGGAGCGCCGCAGGCGGTGACCGCCGTGAGCGTCGCCAACGCGGCGCTGACCAGCGGGACCACGCGACGCCGCCGGCTCCTGGCCGGCCGTCCCCGCCCCCTTCCCCAAGGCCGGAACCGGTGCCCGGTCGGGCCGCCTGATGTGAGGAGTGGCGCAGATACTGATGAGAGCAGAGGGTCGTCGGTTTGTTGCATGGGAATGATTATCATTATGTGGCACGGTGAAAGTCAAATGCCCAGACCGAGAGTCTCACTTCTGGCCACAGACACCAGGTTGGCGCGGCTACGGGCCACCTGGGACGGATGCGATCACGTCTGGACTAGGCTTACACGCCATGGCTTCTGCTTCCTCGAACATTGACGCGGTTATCTCTCTCGCCAAGCGCCGCGGTTTCGTGTTCCCGTGCGGCGAGATTTACGGTGGCACTAGGTCAGCCTGGGATTACGGCCCGCTCGGCGTCGAGTTGAAAGAGAACATCAAGCGTCAGTGGTGGCAGTCCATGATCACCTCACGGGAGGACGTGGTAGGACTGGATTCATCGGTGATCCTGCCGCGCCAAGTTTGGGAGGCCTCCGGGCACGTGGACGTGTTCACGGATCCGCTGATCGAATGCACTAACTGTCACAAGCGCTTCCGGGAGGACACCCTGCTGGAGGAGTTCGAGGAGCGCAAGGGCCGTGCCCCGGAAGGGGGGCTGGCAGGATTGCCCTGCCCCAATTGCGGTGCCCGGGGCCAGTGGACCGAACCGAAGCAGTTCTCTGGGCTGCTCCGGACCTTCTTAGGTCCGGTAGAAGATGAGAAGGGTATGCATTACCTCAGGCCAGAGACGGCCCAGGGAATCTTTGTCAACTTTGCCAACGTCGCGCTGACGGCTCGTAAGAAGCCGCCATTCGGAATAGGCCAGGTTGGTAAGTCATTTCGCAACGAGATCACGCCCGGCAACTTCATTTTCCGGACACGTGAATTCGAGCAGATGGAAATGGAGTTCTTCGTGGTCCCCGGCACCGACGAAGAATGGCATCAGTACTGGATTGATCAGCGCACGGCCTGGTACACCGGCCTGGGAATTGATCCGCAGAACCTCCGGCATTATGAGCACCCCGTCGAGAAGCTGTCACACTATTCCAAGCGCACGGTCGACATCGAATACCGTTTCCAATTCAAAGGCAGCGAATGGGGTGAACTGGAAGGGATCGCCAACCGGACGGACTTCGACCTGACCACCCATTCGCAGCACTCTGGGCAGGATCTCTCAGTCTTTGACCAGGCCAGCGGCGACCGCTACGTGCCGTACGTCATTGAACCGGCGGCTGGTCTGTCTCGCTCGGTGATGGCTTTCCTGGTGGATGCCTACGCCGTGGATGAGGCGCCCAACACCAAAGGCGGCGTGGATCAGCGGACGGTCTTGCGCCTTGACCCCCGCCTGGCGCCCGTCAAGGCGGCGGTTCTGCCGCTGTCCCGCCACGCCGATCTGTCGCCCAAGGCCCGCGGGTTGGCGGCTGAATTGCGCCGCAATTGGAACATCGAATTTGATGACGCCGGCCAGATTGGGCGCCGGTACCGCCGTCAGGATGAGATTGGCACACCGCTGTGCGTGACGATCGACTTTGACACTTTGGACGATGACGCCGCCACTATCCGGCAGCGCGATTCGATGGAGCAGGAACGGGTCGCCCTCAGCCAGGTTGGATCGCGCGTCGCCGCCCTGCTCACGGGGGCATGACAAGCCCGCCCGATCCACTGGTCCCGGCGCTGACAGCCCTAAGGTTTGGCAAGGTGGCAGCACCATTGCCGGTGGTTCTGGCGCCTATGGCCGGGGTGACCAATCTGCCTTTCCGGCTGCTCTGCCGTTCGTTTGGGCGTGGGCTGTTCGTAACTGAGATGGTGACCAGCCGGTCCTTGGTGGAAGGTAACTCCGCCAGCCTAGGGTTGCTCCGCCATGATCCCTCGGAGCGGCCACGTTCAATCCAGCTTTACGGCGTTGACCCGGCAGTGGTGGGGGCGGCGGTCCAACTCATCCGCCGGGACGGCTTGGCGGACCATATTGACCTCAACTTTGGCTGTCCGGCCCCCAAGGTGACCCGTCAAGGCGGGGGAGCGGCGCTGCCTTGGAAGCGAGAGTTATTCCGGCGGATCGTGGGGCGGGCGGTGGCCCATGCCGGACCCATCCCAGTGACAGTCAAGCTCCGGCTGGGCATTGACGAATCCCATCTGACCTTCATTGAGGCCGGACTGGCCGCCGAATCGGAGGGCGCAGCCGGTCTCACCTTGCACGCCCGCACCGCCGCCCAGCACTACTCCGGGGCGGCCGATTGGTCCGTGATCGCCCAACTAAAGCAGGAGGTCAAGACCATCCCCGTATTGGGCAACGGTGACATTTTCAAAGCCGCCGATGCCGCCGCCATGCTCCGCCAGACCGGTTGCGATGGGGTTGTGGTTGGCCGGGGCGCCCTGGGCCGTCCGTGGCTCTTCGCGGACCTCCAGGCATTGTTTGAGGGCAGCCCTGACCGGCTGGCACCATCTTTGGGTTTTGTCCTAGACGTGATCCGGAGCCACGCCCAAGGCCTGATCGATTTCACTGGCTCCGAGGAACGAGGAATGCGTGACTTGCGCCGCCACATGAGCTGGTACCTGAAGGGCTATCCGGTGGGCGGCGCCGAAAGGGCGGCCGCCCACCGCCTGTCGTCATGGGCGGACCTCGAAGAGCTGGCTGGGCGGCTCGACTCAGACGCCCCTTATCCAGGGAGTGTGGCGGAGGCCTCACGCGGGCGTGGCGGAGGCGCCAAACGGCCGCGCCTGCCGGATGGATGGCTGGACTCTCGAGATCTGACCCCAGCTCACCAGGCGGCCCTGGCCGCCGCGGAAGTGGCGGTTTCTGGCGGTTGATGGAGCCGCACGCGCGACGGCGTTGGGGCGCCGCGTAAAAGTACTGATTCACAGGACTCCGGCCATCTGGGGCGGAAAGGGCTGCGCTCTGGCCCAGGATCGGCAGATCAAAAAGTCTGTCGAAGGGATAACCGTGTCCAAACAACACACCCATAACCGTTTGCTGTCCGCCATTGGGGTCTTGCTGATTCTGATCGCCATGTTGGCGGTGCCACCACCGCCAACAGCGGCGGCCAGCGAATCACATCATCGCCCCGGCTTTGAAGGAGTGACCAAACTCCTCAACTGGACCGCGATCAAATCGGTCCGCTTGGACAGCACCTTTTACGCCTACGCGAAGGCCGGAGAGGTCATTCATGCCACCAGCCTGGCCGCCTTCAAATACCCTTGGGGCGCACCCAATCCGGACAAAGCCAACCTGCCGGACGTGCCGCGCGTCCGGGTGCGGATAATCGATCCGGCCGGAAACACAATCGGCACCTGCACCGCCGTTGGGGCCGGAGATGAGTGCTCTACCACCGCGACTGCGGCCTCCACTGCCGTGTTCAAAGTGGTCTGGGACGCGCCCGGACTGGTTGAAAACGGAGCCCAGATCTACCTACGCCAGGACCTTTGGGTGACGGCCAATGCAGTCGACAAGATTGGCCGAGTATTCGGGACTTCGATTCACGTTGAGCAGAACGGATCCTGGCAAAGATTCGACCCGGAGATATTCGGTGAACGCGGCACCATCAGCACCGCCACCGTCTACGTGCTGGGGGATGACGGCACCCTCCTGAAAGTTGACCTGGCTGAATACATGGGCGTCAGCTCCGCCTTCTACGCCGACGCGTTGGGTGTATATGAGACCGCGACATGCCTTCCAATCAACCGGTCAGTGTCGGACTTCGGCGTTTACACGGCTCCCCTCTACTCGCAGGGAGACCTGGCCAAGAACGGCTGTGGGCGCAGCTTCTTGCTCTTCCCTGACCAGCCATCAACGGACCTTCCCGAAGCGCTGACCGCCAAGGACGGCTGGGACGGGCCCATTTACCCGCGCTACCAGATGCCAACGCAGCCTGAGATTGGTCTGGTAACGGCGGCATCGCCGGTCAACCCGAACCGGCCCTACGCCTTGACGGCCGCCCTTGATCTGGCACGGTTCAAAGGCGAATACGAAGTCGCCGTAGACGTGAACGGCGACGGCGACACTAGCGATCCGGTCGATGTAGTGGAGCGCTATGAACGGGCGGCGCCGGACCAGCCGGCCGTCTGGACGTGGGACGGCGTTGACGGCCGTGGCCAGGCGGTTCCCGGTTCTGGGCCCCAGCCCGTGATGACGGTACGTCTAATCAAAGGCAACCAGTACCACCTGGTCTTGCATGACGTGGAGATCCTGGCGGGCGGCGCCCGGATCCAGCAACTGGCTGGCTACCTGGTGTCTAAGAACGGCGGGGAGGCGGCCTGGCCACGGGTGCATTGGGATGACACAGACGTGGCCGCGCACCGCTCAGATCCGAACGATTGGCGCACCACCCTGACAACCGAACCCAAGTTGCTGGCGACGCCTCCGGAAGGGATCGCCCAGACTGGTGCCTTTGTCCACGGTTGGCGCGAGGGAGATACTCCCGCGTGGGGTGATTGGGCGGATATCTCGCTGGATGTCTGGAACGATCTTTCCGGCGACGCTTCCCTTTCCGCTAGCAGGTCACTCGCCGCCCGGCATCTTGATATCACCGCTAAAACCGGCCGTTTGGGGACGCCCAGCGAAGGAGCCCGCCGGATCGCTTACGAGGTAACAGCCAAGAACACCGGAAACACCGCGTTCACTAGCGGCAGCCCAGCGGAAATAGTGGATCTGTTGCCGGCTCACATGACCGATTGGCGGATGGACGGCGTCGAATTCGATTCCGGCACTACAAGCATTGGAATGCGGACCGTGATCGCGGACGGCAAATTGACTTGGAGTTCGCCGCTGAAGAGCGGCGAAACTGTCCGAATCCGTTACTCGGGGGCCGTGGAGCCGGGGTTCACACCCAACCGGGTCAACACGGCCGGGTCCGGCACCTGCCCGGAGCTGACCCAAGATGGAACCCAGGTGATCGTGTCGAGTTGTGATGATGATCCCGCCACCGCGACTGTGCCCCTCCCGGGGCTAGAGGTCGCCAAGCGGGTCGCCACTGATGGTCTGCACAAAGCGGGACACACCGCCGCTTACACCGTCACGCTGACCAACATTGGCAAAGCCGCGTACACCGCGGCGGATCCGGCCCGGGTGGTGGATGACCTGTCCGGCGTCTTAGATGACTCCGTCTTGGACGTCAGTTCCATTGAACCAGCTGAGGCCAAATGGGACGCTTTGAGGCAGACCATTTCCTGGGCCGGTCCACTGGCGGTTGGACGCAGTCAGGACATCACCTACCAGGTGGTCTACGCTCCTGGCTTGTCTGATCTAAGTCTGGACAACACGGCATCGATCAACGCTGTTGACGCGATTGACCAGACGCCTGGATTGCGAGCCGAAACTTCCACTCCGGGCAGTGACCTGCACGTTAGCAAGGCGGCCAGCGTAGACCAAGCCAAAGCGGGGGACCAGGTGGCCTACACAGTCACCCTGGACAACTCGCGTGGCAAGGTGGCGGCGCCGGTCGCTTGGACAGATGACCTCTCCGGGGTGCTCGATGACGCCAGCTTGGTTGGCGAACCGGCCGTCACCGGGCGGGGTGTAACGGTCAGCCGCCAGGACTTGGCCTTTGAGTTCAGCGGCCAGGTGGGCCCGGGAGAGAAGGTCACCATCCGATACGCGCTCACGGTGACCCAATCTGGCGGCGACCGGCTGCTCCGCAACACCTTGCTGGGTGAATGCGATGGCGGCCAGTGCCCGCCGCCAGAAGAGTGCCGACCGGATGACCCCTTGACGACCTGCACACCAGTGGTGGGATACGAGGTGTCCAAGGAGGCGATTCTTCCGGAGCCTGGACGGGCACCCTGGCCAGGGGAAACGGTGACATACCAGTTGATGTTCCGCAATGTTGGCTCCTTGCCAATTGAGATTGAGGAACGCGATGACCTGAGCGGCGTACTTGATGACGCCACCTTGGGGCAGGTCGATCTGACTGCCGCTGAAGGGCTGACGGCACGGTTCGAGGACGGTCATTTGGTTGTCACCGGCAGCCTGGGAGTAGATACGACCGCGGTGATCTCTTATCAGGTCTTAGTGCTGCCCTTCGAGGAGCGCGGCGACTCGGTCTTGATCAACCGGGTCATGCCGTCCGGGGTTATCACCACGACCGAAATCAGTGAACTGAGACTGCTCAAGACCGCCCGGCCGGCCGTGGCGAAACCGGGCGATGAGGTCAGTTATGAGATCGAAATCGAATCGGTTGGCAGCGCCCCGGCCGAACTCGATTACATCGACAATCTGTCTTGGGCGGCCGATGACGCCCGTTTGATTGACGAGCCAACCAGCGACAATGAAGTGATTGGGATAGACCACGAACCGGGAGTCAATGCCTTCGGGCTGGAAGGAGAATTGACGCCCGGTGATGAGGCCACCATCACCTACCAAATGAAGGTTTTCGAGGCCGAGGACGGTGATGATGTCATGACTAATGTGGTGGCGATGTCGGCCTTGTGGCTGGAGCCTGCCGGCCTTGGGGCTGTGCCAGAAGAAAGGCCTGATTGTGCCGGCCTGCCTTCCGGTACTTGCACCACCACGCCGGTGGTTCGTCCATCCGTCTTGAAGACCCTGCCCATGACAGGCTCGAACGCCGTCTGGCCGGTGGCCTTAGGGATGGGCCTGGTCAGCGGCGGTCTCTGCCTGTGGCTAATGGCCAGGCGGCGGCCCAAGCGGTCCTGACGCCACAGGGCGATTCTGGGAGGTGCCGGGAGGTGCCGGACGGCCGGAAGGCCGCCCGGCACCTCCCTTTGTGCTCTTGGCGCCGCGCCGCTTGTTTCTACTACCGCCAGCGTTCAAGACAGCGAGCGGCGGATACCTTTGATCAGCGAAGGCAGAGCCACCGCCGTGACCAAGGCCATGCCCAGAACCATTACCGCCAGCGGCGCTAGCCACACAACTGGGTCGAATCCCAAAGTGGCGCCCAGCCCGGGCGAACCGGCCACCTGGCTCAGACCGATCCCACTTGACAGGCCCACCAGCGCCACGCCGAATAGTGCCACCGCCGTGGCGGTCACCGCCACGATGAAGGCCTCAGCGAACCCGGCCAATAGAATCTGGCAGGATGTGGCGCCGGTCAAACGCAATACTTGGGCATCGCCTTCGCGGCCACGGGATGTGGCGATCACCGTCAGGACCGAACCAGTCAGCGCCACCAGGACTGGCACTCCAGCCAGTACAACCCCGGACACGTCACGGGCAGCCACCCAGCCGCGTCCGGCGGGGTCCAGAGCGCTGCGGGAGAAGTAAATTGACAAGGTCGCTCCGGCCAGCAACGCCCCGACCAGAATCAAGTTGAACGATTCGAGGGACCGGCGGGCCTGGAAGGCCGCGCCAAAGCGTCCCAGCGACAGCGCCGGCAGCCGGTGTTTGGGCAGGAACACCGTCCATGACCGGATCAGGAAAGGGCAGTAGACCGGAGCGGCCAGGGCTAGAAAGACCGCCAGCAGAACCGTGGCCAGCCCAGAGCAGGTGGCGCCTATGTTGGCGGCTTCGATGGGCCGGAAACGCAGCGAATCCAGCCCCGGCAGAATCACCGCCAGAGCCAAGGCGAGACAGGCGGCCAGGCCACAGGCGACGGCCAACCAGGTGCGCTTGCGTGATTGCGCGTGCGGCTTGAACGGCAACGGTTTGATGGCCTCAATTGGCTCCACTGAGCGGGCCTGAGCAGCACCTTGGGTGCTGGCGATCAGGGCTATGCCTAGCGTGATCACGAATGATCCGAGCAAGGCGTGGGCCTCCGTGTGGCCAACCAAGTCGCCGTGGCCGGAACCGGCCCAAGCGATAAAGCGGATCGCTCGGGGCGCACAAGCCCAGCCAATTACTATCCCAACGGCCGCCGAGGCGGCGGCGATCCCAACCACTTGATGGGAGAACTGGCTGGAGGCGGCGGAAGGGGTCAGCCCGGCGATCGCCTGGTAGGCCACTCGGCGGCGGGTACGCAATGCGGCCTGGTAGACCGCGACGGTAGTCGCGCCTAGGCCTGCCAGTAGCACCAGCGCCAGCAAGGTGGCATCGTACTGGTCCATTAGGCCAACTTCTTCTTCGCCCAGCGATTCCTTCAAGGAACGCATTGAGAAGGCGATGGTCAGCAGTGCCGCGGTCAAGCCGAGCAATGGCCCGGCCGCCAGCCACAGGCGCAGGTTCGCCAACAACTCGCGAACAGCCAGGGGAATCATCAGTCGTCTCCGTAAGCGGTCTGGTCCAAGGCCTGAAGGATCTCCTCAGCGCTGGGGTGCTCCAGGGTAGCGCCCAGTGCGCCATCCACCACCGTGATGACGTGGTCCGCCTTGGAAGCTAAGTGCAAGTCGTGGGTCGCCAGGACCACCGCCGTTCCTGTCGCCGCGAGCTTCTTCAGCGAAGACAAAACTAGTTTGGAGTCGGTGGTAGACAACCGACCGGTTGGTTCGTCCGCGAAGATGATCTTGGGATGCTGGGTCAGCAGCCTCGCCAATGACACCTTGGCCGCCTGCGGCGGCGTAAGTTGCTCGGGAGATTTCTTGGCCAGGTCACGGGCCCCCAGTTCATCGAGTGTGCGTAATGCTAGCTGATGGTTTGACCAGGCCGAACGCCCAGCCAGTTGGCCCGGCAACTCAACATTCTGCAAGGCCGTCAAGGACGGCACCAGCGGCGGGTTAATCAGCAGCAGGCCCACGTTCTCCCGGAGCATCGCGGCCAGGGTGGCTCGCGAGGCCCGGGCCAGGTTGGTCTCCAACAGCACCACATGGCCCTCATTGACGTGCTCAAGGCCCGCCAGGCAGCGCAGCAGCGTTGACTTGCCAGAACCGGATGGCCCAACCAAGGCCAGCATCTCTCCGGCGCGCAGAGTCAGCGACACGCCGGAGAAAACATGCAGCGGATGCTTGGCGCCCTTGATCCAGAAGACCTTTGAGATCTTGTGGGCGCTGAGAACGGTTTGGTTCGTGCTGGGTGCGGCCCCGGCCGAACCGGGGATGCCCGCGCGGCCCGCCCTGCCGGAACCGGTCCCGTCGCTGGTGGGACGGTCATTGTCGGTTACCTGGAGGTCATCCGTGGCGGGGTCTACCGGGACGGCGCTGTCAGTGGCGCCGGTCGTGCCGTCAGCGCCAGAAGCACCGGTGCCGACGGAAGTGTCAGAAAGGTCAGAAGTGTTTGGGGCTTGGTCCACGCTCTTAAGGTTATCTGGCCTGATAGCGTGCCTGCATGGCAGGTTACGGTCTGGACGATTCGGCGCGTCTGATCGAAGAGACAGACAAGACCTCGAACCGCTCCGAATTCGAGCGCGACCGGGCCCGCCTGCTGCACTGCGCGGCGCTGCGGCGCCTAGGTGCGAAGACGCAGGTCAGGACGCCGTGGCGGCGGTCTGACCACCCGGTTGGGGATGACTTTATTCGGACTCGGTTGACCCATTCGCTCGAGGTGGCGCAGGTTGGCCGCGAGCTTGGCAAAGCTCTGGGCTGTGACCCAGAAATAGTTGACACGGCGTGTCTGGCCCATGATCTGGGCCACCCGCCCTTCGGCCACAACGGCGAACGCGCCCTGGCGGAACTGGCTAGCCAGGCTGGGGGATTTGAAGGCAATGCCCAGACTTTGAGGCTGCTCACCCGGTTGGAATCGAAGGTCTACGCCCGCGGTCGGTCTTGGGGCCTCAACCTGTCGCGCGCGTCGCTGGACGCTTCGATCAAGTATCCGTGGCGGCTTGGCGAGGGCCCGGCTGGTTCCGATCCGGCCAAGTTCGGGGTCTACGAACCGGAGCTGGCAGCCTTTGAGTGGGTCAGGCGAGGCGCCCCGGCGTTGGCCAAGTGCGTAGAGGCTCAGGTCATGGATCTGGCCGATGACGTGGCCTACTCGGTACATGATGTCGAGGACGGCATAGTGGGCGGCTCGGTGCCCCCTGATGCGCTCGCCGCCGGCCCGGAGCGCCGGGCCGTCACTGTCCTGGCAGCGGAGCGTTACTGGCCCGGCGGGACCGCCGCCCTGGAGGACGCCGCCGTCAGGCTCAACGCCCTGCCTTTCTGGCCGCGTCAATGGGACGGTTCCCGCCAGTCCCTGGCGGGCCTGAAGGACATGACTTCGGGGCTGATTGGGCGGTTCGTGTTGGCGGCGCGGGCCGCCACCTGCGAGGTCTACGGCCCCGGGCCATTGACTCGCTACGCGGCGCAGGTGGTGCTGCCGCCGGCAACCGGCGCTGAGATCGCCGTGCTCAAGGCCCTGGCCGCGGTCTTCGTGATGGAGCCACGCCTGGAGGATCCGGTCTATGTGGAGCAGCGGACGCTGCTAAAGGAACTGTTCGGCTACCTGATGGATTCCGCGCCCAATTCCCTCCAGCCGGAATTCCAGGCCGATTTCACTGAGGCGCCCGGTGACCAGGAGAGGATCCGAGTGATCGTTGATCAACTGGCGTCGTTGACGGATTCCTCGGCAGTGATCGAGCACCGCCGTTTCACCGGCCGTCCCCAGGCCAGCAGCGAACCCTCGGCGCCAGGCCGGCCGCTCATCTAGACTTGGCCTTCGTGGCCGGGCTAATTGTCAATCAAGACGTCGAAGCCGTCCGCGCGGCCGCCCAGGTTGACCAGATAGTTGGTGAGCGCGTCAACCTGACGAAGGCTGGCGTTGGATCTCTCAAGGGGCTCTGCCCCTTCCACGATGAACGGACGGCCTCCTTCCAAGTCCGCCCCGCCCTGGGGCTGTGGCACTGCTTCGGCTGCGGCGAGGGTGGCGACACAATCGCCTTTCTGATGAAAGCCGACGCCCTGTCCTTCGCCGAGACAATCGAATATTTGGCCGGCCGTTACGGCATCACCTTGCACTATGAGGAAGCCAGATCCGGCGCCGGACGCGATTCTTCCGCGCCCACCCGGGCCCGCATGCTGGAAGCCAACCGCTTGGCCGCCGAATATTACACCGAGCAATTGGGGTCACCCAACGGGCGTCCGGCCCGCGATTTCCTGCGTACCCGCGGCTTCGACCGGTTGGCAGCGGACCAATTTGGAGTCGGGTTCGCACCTCCTGCCTGGGATGACCTGACCCGGCATTTGCGCGCCAGCGGCTTCGCCGAATCGGAACTGGCAGCCGCCGGATTGACCGCACCAGGCCGCCAAGGACCAGTCGACCGCTTCCGAGGCCGCATCATGTGGCCCATCCGCGATCTGACCGGGGCGGTGGTGGGCTTCGGTGCCCGGCGCTTGGAAGACTCGGAGCAATCAGCCAAGTATCTCAACACCCCAGAGACGGCCCTCTATCACAAATCGCAACTACTTTATGGCGTTGACCTGGCGAAAAAGGCGATCGCACGGCATCGGCGGGTGGTTGTTGTGGAAGGGTATACGGACGTGATGGCGGCCCACCTGTCCGGAGTCGAGGAAACGGTCGCGACCTGCGGGACAGCGTTTGGCAACGACCATATCCGGGTGGTGCGGCGCCTGCTCGGAGACGTCGGCTCGCCCTCATCCGGCGTCCAAATGTCGGATGGCGCATCGATCGGGGGAAAGGTTGTGTTCACGTTCGACGGCGACCAGGCTGGCCAGAAGGCCGCCATGCGGGCCTTCGGCGAGGAGCAACGCTTCTACGCCGGGACGTTCGTGGCCGTCGCGCCGGACGGCCAGGACCCCTGCGAACTGTGGGTCAAGGGCGGGGCAGACGCCGTGCGCTCGCTGGTCGAGCAAGCCGAACCCATGTTCCTTTGGGCAGTCCGGACCGCCCTGCGCTCGGTCGACCTGGAGACCGCGGAGGGCCGGGTGGCCGGGATGCGCATGGCCGCGCCCATGGTGGCGGGCATCAGGGATGACGCTTTGCGTCGCGATTACGTGCGCTTGTTGGCCGGTTGGGTAGGCCAGGATGAATCCATGGTGCGCCGGGAGGTGGCGCGGGCGCGGCGAGGACCGGGCAGCGGTTCGGGCGGGCACGGTGGGCCAGGGGAAGGCTCGGGCGGTGGGTCAGGCCGGGCGGTGATGGCGCCCGGGGAGGGGTGGCGGGCACCACGGGACACCGTTGGCCGCTCGGAACACGACGCCCTGGCTGCGGTCCTGCAACTACCGTGGCTGGTCCCAGCCCAGTTCGACGGCCTGAGCGGGGACGTTTTCCAGGTCCCAGAACTCCGTGCCGTACACGATGCCGTCCGGGCGGCCGGCGGTGTCCAGGCCGCTCAGGCGGATGGCGCCAATCCCACGACCTGGATGGCGGAAGTGCGTGAACTCGCGGCGCCACCGGTTGCCCGGGTGGTGACGGCCCTGGCGGTCGAGGCTCTGCCGGTCCGGGAAGGCGGCGAGGCCGATTACGTGGCCGGGGTGGTTGGCGGGTTGCTTCAGCTCGGGATCACCCGGCGGCTGGGCGAACTCCGTTCGCGGTTGGGACAACAGGACGCGGCTGGGGATTCAGAGGGCAAGGCAGCGACTTTGATGGAAATCAACGATCTGATGCGCCGGCGAGACGAGTTGCGACGCGACCCCTGACCGCCGGTGTGGGGAGACTACCGCTGAGGGCTTGCCCGGGGGATTGACTCGGGGTGCCCGGGCCTGGGCGGGGATTCCTGGTACGGGTTTTCTGGTGCGGGACGTTACCCTTCCTCGGACGGAAACGAGCCGGGTTCGACCGGCCGCTTGCCATGCTGCTTCTCCCAGCTACTGAGTTGTTGTTCAAGGGCTTTCATCAGTTCAAACACCTGGGCTGGCGGGATGCGCACGCGCGAAACGACAGTGGCGTTCAGGATCACATTGTTGGCCTCGCGGCGGGGCGGCTCCAGCAAACCGGCGAAATCCAGCACGAAGGCGTCATTGGTGTGCCAGGCGCGGACGAAGTCCGCGTATACCCCGCCCTCAAGTTCGGTGGGGAGTTTAATCTGGATGCGCTGCTCAGGTGCCATTGGCAAATCCTATCCGGGCTAGCGGGTTGATGGGTGATCCTGGAGGCACGGTCAGGGCCGGTTCTAGGAATGGGGCCCGGGTTGGCGTGGCGGACTGTAGCCTGGCTTAGTGGTCTTCATTCACGCCGACAAGCCGCCCGGCCATCTCATCGCGGCGCTCGGACTGCCCAAGCGGTCCCGGATTCTGGCGGTCGCCGCCCTAGCTGGTCAGGACACTTGGCTGGTCGCCGCTGACCTCGGCTTTGGCGTCCTCGGCGAGGACCGGCATGAATTCCATCCTTGGGACTTGATCGAGCGAGCCAAGCTGAAACGCGAAGGCGGTGTGCTCTCATTGACCTACGCGGATGGCCGCCTGACCGAAGACTTCACCATCCAGCCCCGCGACAAGAGGTTCGCTTCGATTGTCAATGAGCGCATCAAGGCTTCGGTGGTAGAAGTCGAACACGTCTCAGTCCCCGGCGGCTTGGTGGCGGTGGCCTTGCGCCGCCGGCCAAGTGACCAGAGCTTGTACCTCCAAGAGTTGCCGGATCCAGGAGTTGATCTGGCCGAGTGCGGTCCATTGGTGCAAGCCGTTCGCAACGAATTGGGCGAGGCCGCTGGCTTACCCAGCAGCGCCTGGTAGGCTGGACGGCGCTAATCCCGCCTAGCTCAATCGGCAGAGCATCTGACTGTTAATCAGAGGGTTACTGGTTCGAGTCCAGTGGCGGGAGCCAAGGGCCAGTAGCTCAGCCGGTCAGAGCATCGGACTCATAATCCGACGGTCGCGGGTTCAAGCCCCGCCTGGCCCACCCGACCGGTGGCGTTCAAACCCTAGACCTGGGAATCAGCTACGGCAAGATCGCGGGTTTCGCGACCCGCTCCCGCAGAATCATGAGCCGACGCCACCTGGGCTGATGACGGCCCGCGCTTCGCGCCACGATCTGGAATTTGTGGGCCAGGGCGTTTGGGGCGCGGCTAGGCTTCGGGTGTCACGGCTGGTGTCTTTTCCGCCGCGAGGGAGGCGGCCGTTGTCGCAGTCGGTGTCTTTTTGGATTGAAGCCCTCGGGAAGGCACGGCAGTGACCTGGGCTTTCAATGGATGTCAGATGGAGTCATGAAGGCAGAAAGACACCAAACGTGACAGTCGACCGCCGCGGGCGGTTGAGAAAGGCCAAAAGTGTGGATGTGGCGGCGAATCGACCTCCACAGATGCTTGGAAGAGGACTGGGCTCAGGAACTGCAGCGGATTCATGCCCCCGGCGGATGGCCGAATCCCGAGTCTCACCGGACGGCTTTGGCGGCGCCCCGCGCCGGGCCCATCTGGGACAGGATGATCCCGGCCAGCATCAAGCTGGCGCCCAAGTATCCGCGGACGCCCATGTTTTCATGCAGGATTAGGGCGCCGCCCAAAGCGCCAAAGACCGTCTCCAAGGACATTATCAAGGCGGCCGGTGCCGGGCGGGCGTCGCGTTGCGCCATGATCTGGAAGGTGTAGGCCAGACCAACCGAGATCAGGCCACCGTAGAGTAGCGGCACCAGCGCCAGGTCAAGGCCGGCGAATGGATGCTCGTCGAAGAAGGGCGAGAGCATAGCCGAGGTCAACGCGCAGAACCAGAACTGAGCGCAGGCGAACCGCAGGGCTGGCAAGCGGCCCGCCCAATGATCCACGGCCAAGATTTGGGCGGCGAAACAAACCGCCGCGGCCGTCGCTAACCCATCGCCCCGGGCCAGGCTGAAAGTGCCAGTAACCGCTATGAGGTAGAGACCGCCCATCGCCAGGACAATCCCGGCCACCGTCAGCCACCGGATACGGTGCCCCAAGACAATCCCAAAGACCGGCACGAGGACCAGATACAAGCCCGTCACGAAGGCCACGTTTCCGGCCGTGGAATCTGGGATAGCGGCTTGCTGCGGTCCGACTGCCCCGGTCAGCATGGTGCCACACAACAGTCCGGGCCAAAGGACCGATTTGCTCAGTCGCCGTCGGTCGACCCGCGGAATGGAGCGCCGGCGATCCAAGATCATGACCACCACGCCGATCATCGCCGCCCCCAAGGCGAAGCGGATCGCATTGAAGGTGAAGGGACCAACGTGCTCGGAGCCCACCTTCTGGGCCGTGAACGCCAGCCCCCATAACATGGCGGCCACTAGCAAGAGCAGATTGGCTCGCAGCTGTCTCTGCTTAGCGGGCAAGTTGATGAATCCTCACTGTCTTCCGGGCCGGTCACGGTGGCGCCCCAGGGGCTTTAGGCCATTACCTCCCGCAGCCGCCAGTGACTGGCCCATTTGGCCAGAACCGGGGGAGCGGTGGCGGCGTTGAGTCCAGCCAGGTTACCTGAATACCCCGCGGTTGGCCTTTCGCCCGTTCATCCGGCTACCGCGCCGATGCCGTCCGCCTCGCCAGGCCCCGCCCGGCAGGCCTCCGAAGTCGGTCGCGTCCGGCGGCGCCGCCCGGGAACAGCGGCGGGGCCCGACCGGGTAACCCGTCGGTTGCCGAGCTTCGCCGGCCGAGGTGGACTTGGCCGCCAGCCCAAACGTGTTAGGTTGAATTGTGGGCGGGGAGCGTACAGGGCGCACCCCAACTCCGGGGCCAATCCCCTTGGCCGCGCGCACCGGGCCCGGAGAGGCCGAATCCCGCCACAGAGGTGACGCGACAGTGCCTGACCATCCGGAATGGATTCATCCAAGACCGCCGGTTCATTACCAGACTGCCGGCCAGGGGACCGGTTCACTCCTCGGCGGCGTCAACGAGCATATTGGTTATGCGAATGGTGGCGATCCGCCCGCCGTCCAGGTCCTCAACCGTCACTTCGTGGCTCGTGAGACGTTCACCAAGGTGCAGCGGCCGGGCTGTACCGATCACATAGCCCTCGCGAGCAGCACGGTGGTGGGTGATGTTGAGGTCCACGCCAACCGGCATTTTGCCGCGGGTCGCCGCGTGCGGGGCCGCTGCCAACGACCCGAGGGTCTCTCCCAGCGCGGCGGTGGCCCCACCGTGCAACCGGCCAAAGGCTTGGCGGTTCCCGTCAACTGGCATCCGTCCCACCAGATGCTCAGGCGACCAGTCCAGGATCTCGATACCGAGTTTGTCCGCGAGCTGCCCCAATTTGAGTTCCACGCCGGAAAGGATACGCGATGACCAGATTGAGCTATGTCGCCGGGAAGTGGGTAGCCACCGGCGGCGATTCGGTGGAAGCGTTGGTTCCAGCGGCATTGGAGCATGCTCGGCGCCTGGGCTGCGGGGCTATGGCGCGACTCACGTTCCATGACCGGGCGCGGATCGTCCTGCGTCTAGCGGACTACCTGGGGGCCGATCCGGAAGGTCTCTATAGCCTCAGCGCCAAGGTGGGGGCCACTCGCCGGGACGCCATGCGGGACGTGGCGGGCGCCCTGGGGGTGATGCGCGGCCTGGCACGGGCCACGCTGAAGGATCTGCCGGATTCGACGGTCGCGCCCGATGGCCCGGTCGAACGCTCTGCCATCCCGGGCTACAGTTTGAACCTGGGCAACCAGAACTCGCCTGGCAGCGCAGGAGTCCGAGGCACTTCAAACGCTGGGGGAGCGGCCACCGGCCAGCACCTATACGTCTCGCCCAACGGCGTTGGCATCTTGGTGAACGCACTCAACTTCTTGCTCTGGGGATCCGCCGCCCGGCTGACGCCGGCCTTCTTGGCCGGCATCCCGGTGATCATCAAGCCGGCCCGCCAAACGGGATCAGTGGCTGCAGAGCTGATCCGGATGATCGCGTTGTCCGGCCTGATGCCACCAGGTTCATTGCAGTTGCTGAACGGCCAGACGGAGACATTTTGGGATTATCTGAAGTTTGGTGACCAGGTTTGTTTTACGGGTTCATCCCAGACTGGTCTGAAGCTGGCCAAACAACCGAAGGTGGTGGGAGGGAAGGTCAGGCTGATTCTGGCCACTGAATCAGTCAACGCCGCGGTCCTGGGACCTGACCAAACGCCAGGTTCGCCAGGCTTCAGCGCCCTGGTGCGTTGTGTGGCCAGGGAGATGACAACCAATGCCGGTCAGACTTGTACCGCTATTCGGCGGGTGCTGGTGCCACAGCAGCAGTTGAAGCGCTTCACGGACGCACTTTGCCGTCACCTGGACCGAACTGTCGTCATGGGCGACCCAACGGATCCGGCCACCAGCGTTGGGCCGCTGATCGACCATGAACAGTTACGGAGGCTGAACCGTCAGGTCAGGGAGCTGGTGGCGTTTGGCGGCAGAGTGGTCAGGGGCGGTGGCCGGGCACGCAACGCACCTGGACCATATTACGAACCGACGGTGCTGGTGTTTAGTCAGCCTTCACCAGTGCTGTGTGATGTTGAACCGTTCGGGCCGGTGGTTTCGGTGGCCGGCTACGGCTCGACGGCTGAGGCGATCCGCTTGTCCAATGACGGTGGCCGGTCTTTGGTCATCACCTTGGCTAGCGGCGACTGGCAGTTTCTGGCTGACATGGTCCGTGGTGTGGCGCCTTATCACGGCCGGGTTCATCTGCTGGATAGTTCCAGCCCTGAGGCCCGGAACGGGAGGGCCAGCCCGGTCGGACCGGTCAGTCACGGTGGCGGCGAGGAGCTCGATGGCGTCAGGTCGATCCGCCAGTGGATGCACCGGGTCGTAATTGAGGGCTCTCCGTCCGCTGTCCTGAGGCTGACGGGCCAGACGGCTGAGCGCGCCGCGTCACGCGATGCATTGACAAGCCCAAGTAGGATTTAGACCATGCCTGAACCGATTTCGCCAGCCGAGCTGGCCCGCGCCACCGCCCTAGTGGAGGCGTTGTCAAAGTCCTACCAGACGCGAGTCGTGGGCCAGAGGGGCCTATGGTGGTCATTATTGGCCGGTCTGGTAGCTAACGGTCACGTCTTGCTCGAATCGGTTCCGGGCTTGGCCAAGACCACGGCTTCGAGGACGTTGGCGACGCTCTGTGGCGGGTCTTTTTCCCGCATCCAATGCACCCCGGACTTGCTTCCTTCTGACATTGTTGGCACCCAGATCTTCGATTCGGCGCGCTCTTCCTTTTACACGGAGATTGGCCCAATCAACGCCAATTTTGTGCTGATGGATGAAGTCAACCGGGCCAACACCAAGACTCAGTCAGCCATGCTTGAAGCCATGCAAGAGCGCCAGGTGACGTTGGCCGGCCAGATTCATCCATTGCCGGAACCGTTCATTGTCTTCGCTACCCAGAACCCGATTGAGCAAGAGGGCACTTACGAGCTACCAGAAGCCCAATTGGACCGCTTCCTGCTCAAAGAGATTATTACTTACCCCACGCCGGAAGAGGAACTCAAGATCATGGACCAGTCTGAGGCGGACATGGAACACCTTGGTGCGGTCGCCAGTCCAGCGGACATTGTGCTGTTGCAGAACTTAGCGGGGAGAGTACATATGGCCCGCTCGGTGAAGGATTACATAGTCCGCTTGGTGGCCGCTACCCGCCAAGCCAGACTGATGGGTGACCTGGGCCGGTATGTCGAATACGGCGCTTCCCCCAGGGCGTCCCTGGCCTTCCAGTCAGCGGGCCGCGCGATCGCCCTGTTGTCCGGCCGCGATCACGTGGTCCCGGAGGATATCAAGTACCTGCGTTACCAGGTCCTTCGGCACCGATTGATTCTGACTTACGAGGCGGCGGCTGACTCGGTCCGGCCAGAGACGGTAATCGACGCGATCTTCGCGGCCACGCCAACACCATGACCCGGCGCGGCGGTCGCCTTCAGGCTATCCAAACCTTACTTGAACTGCATTCGCATAGACAGGCGCGTTCCGTTCTGGATGGTGATTACGCTTCGGTGTTTCGCGGCCGTGGTACGGAATTTGAGGATCTGCGCGAATATGTGGCGGGTGATTCGGTTTCAGATATCGACTGGAAAGCGACAGCGCGCGCCGGCAAGCCTCTAATCCGCCGGTATTTGCCAGAGCACAAGAATTACTTGCTGTTGCTGGTGGGCACCGGCCGGTCCATGACCGCGGTGGCGCCTGACGGCACCATGAAGCTCGCCTTGGCCCTTGACGTGGCCGGCGTGTTCGCGAACCTGGCGCTGCGGCATCGTGACGTGGTGGGGGCGGTCTTCGGCGACGCTGGCGGCCTGGAAGCGATCCAGCCCCGCGGATCGAGAGCCCATGTCGAGTACCTCCTGCAGCGGCTATCGGATTCAGCGATTGATCCAGATGGACCGGAATCTGATCTTCCTGCGGTGCTGGACCTGGCCGTTCGGTCAAGGTTGCCCCACGGGATAGTCATTTTGATCACGGACGATGCCGATCTAGGGCCCTCAGGAGAACGTTCGTTAGCGTTGCTCCACGCCCGGCACCAGATCATGGTGGTCCGGATAGCGGACATGAACCTGGCGGACTCGCAGGCGGTGGATCCATTCGACGTGGAGACTGGCCTGATGGTCCCCGATGAGGTGCGTTTCCACCCCCGGCTGAGGGCCCAGGCCGCCACCATGACGTCTTACAGAGCGCAGATGATAGAGCGCACCTTGGCGATGCGCGGTATTGCCCATGGCCGTGTGACCGGGCAAGATGATTTGGTTGAAACCCTTATCGGACTATTGGAGAGGCACCGCCATGCCGGGCGCTGACGTGGTTGAACCGCTGCCGCCAGAACCGTTTTCGGTCTGGTGGCTGGTGGCCGCCCTGGTGGCTGTCGCGCTGGCGGTGGCGCTGGTGGCCTGGCCCTGGGTAGCGAAGCTGTGGCGACACAAGAAGAAGACGCCCCGGTCGCAGGACACCTCAGTGGCGGCTACTCCGGCCGAACTCAGCTTGCGCCAAACCCTGGAGCGGATCGACCGGGTGGAGGCACAGTGGAAGAGCGGTGAGCTTACGGGCCGGGCTGCCGCCCATGAGATAGCGGGCACTGTTCGCGGTTTTACCGGCAGTGACGCCACCATGCTGACGTTGCTCGAATTACGGATGCGAGGCAATTTGCCCAGTTTGACTGCTCTCATCGAAGAGGCGTATCCGGTCGAATTTGGCGTTAGTGGCGAAGGCGACATCGAGCGGTTGGCGGAACGCGCCCGTCAGGCGGTTCGGCGATGAATTTCCTTTACCCTTGGCTCTTGATTATTCTGCCAATTGTGGCCGGCGGCGCAGTATGGGGCCTCATGGTACTGAAACGCCGGCGAAGAGTGGCGCGCCCCCCGGTCGGCACTCGGTTAGCCAATACGGTCAGCTTCGCCGACCTACCTGAATTCCCGCAGATCGCCCAGCACCATTACGTCAGTTCTGCGTTGGGTGTGGTGATGGCCTTGGTGGCGGCCCTTGGCGCGGTGGTGCTGGCTGCCCGCCCAGCCGATTCCCAGATGATCACACCGCAGGAACGGGCCCGCGACGTGGTTCTTTGCCTGGATGTCTCCGGTTCAATGTACCCGGTCGATTCGGGTGTGATCAAGCAATTCCGGGAGATAGTGAAGGGATTTGAGGGCGAACGCGTGGCTATGAGTTGGTTCAATTCCTCCTCTGTTACATTGTTCCCGCTAACAGATGATTACGGGTATATTGATGAGACGCTGAAGCCATTGGAGAGGCAATTTCAGGCCGTCGCGGACGCATTGATTTGGGATGATTTGCAAGTATTGCCGGATGAGGACTGGCCGGATGATTCAGGCACGCTGCTCGGCTCCGGATCTTCTTTACCTGGAGACGGCTTGATCTCTTGTCTGTCACTATTCGATGACTCAGACACGGAGCGCTCGCGTTCGGTCATTCTGGCGACAGACAATATGGTGGAGGGCGAACCGATCTTTGAGCTCTATGAGGCTTTGGACATGGCGGCAGACGCGAATGTGAACGTTTACGCCCTGTGCGCTGAATTGCCGTCCATAAGCCTGACCGATGATGACGAGGCCTACCTCGCCGCGGCGGAAGAGATGGAAGAGGAAGTCGAGAGGGTTGGGGGCCGCTTCTTCGCCACCACCGACCAGCAGTCAGTCGGTGAGATTGTTGAGTCGATCCTTGACCAAACGGCCGGCTTGGTCGAGGGCACGCCGCGCCGGGTCATCCATGACCGGCCGGTTTGGGGCATGGTTCTGCTTGGGGCGGGGCTAGTGGGATTGGCCATTTGGGGAGGATGGAGGTGGCGCCGGCCCTGGTTGGTCTGGCTCCGGCGCGGCGGCATGGTGGTCCTGATTGGGGTGATGATCTGGAACCCGGCTTTCGGGATCGACAAGGTCAAGGTGGTGGCGATTGACTGTGACGTGGTGGTGTTGGTGGATACGTCCGCTTCGGTCGCGGCGGAAGATTGGGACGGTGACGCGCCGCGTTTGGAGGGCATCAAGGCGGACTTGGAGGGAATCGCGGAGCACCATAGCGGCGCCCATATAGCGATTGTGTCCTTCGATTCCTCGGCCCGGCTGTTGATGCCGTTATCTACCGATCCGGGGGCCGCCCGGGCAGCAGCGGGCACTCTAGCCCCGGTGCCGGTTTGGCGCGCCAGCGGTTCGACCATCGATTCTGCCCTGCCGGTCCTGAAAGAGATCCTTGAACGTCAGCGGAAGGATCACCCGGAACGGGCCCGCCTGGTGTATTACTTGGGGGACGGCGAGCAGACCAATGTTTTCGAGGCTGAATCCTTCAAGGAGGTCGGCCGGATGATCGACGGCGGCGCGGTGCTGGGCTATGGAACCGCGGAGGGCGGCAAGATGCTGGGCCACTGGGAGACCGTCCTGGGCGAGGAAACCGGCCGGCCCGAATACATTCAGGACGAAATGGGCCGACCTGGCATCTCGCGGATTGATGAAGACGCTTTGAAGCGGATCGCCCAGGAACTTGGGGTCAGCTACAGCCACCGGACAGCGGATTCCGCGGTGGCCGGTTCGTTGTGGGACGGCAAGTTACCGGACCGAGTTATGGATGATGAAACATCAGCCCAGCGTCCGTTGGGTTTCTTGTTGGCCATAGTGATCTTAGGGCTGTTGGTGTGGGAGCTAATCGTGCTGTTGGGCCGCGCCCAGGTGGCCAAGGCGGCCAGAGATTTGGCCACTGCCCGCGCCCAGGAGCGGGCTTGGCCGCCGGTGGGGAGGGTCGCATGAAGGTCTCGCGTTTCGCGCAATATGTAGTGGCAGCTCTGGTGCTAGGGCTGGCAGTCTGGATGGCGTTAATTTGGTGGGCGGGGAGTTCTGGCGCCAAGGCCTACGCTGGAGACCGGTACCAAACGGCCGAGGACCGCTATTCATTGGGTGCCTCTTTCATGCCGCTGGAGCGATGGAAATCGAAGTTTGGTCGCGGAACGGCGGTCCTGGCAGCGGGCAATCCATCCCGAGCAGAGGACCTGTTAGCGGAGGCGCTGGAACGGGTTCCCCGGTCCAAAGAGTGCCTGGTCCGGGTCAACTTGTCGTTGGCTCAGGAACGCCAGGGGGACGATGCCGACGGGTCGGGTTTTGCACTTGAGGCCAAGGGTTTCTGGGAGGCGGCTTTGCGAACTTTGCGCGATGGCGATTGTCCGGCCAAGGACACCACTGCCGCCGCCGCTGAACAACGCTTACTTGAGAAGCTCAATCCTCCCGAGGAGGAGGATCCGAAGGACCCCGAAGAGGACGGCGAAGAGCCCGACGACGGCACCGGACAAGCTCCGGATGGCGATGAGGATTCACCCAATGAAGGTGACAATCCATCTGATGAGCCGAATGATGACCCTTCCGGCCAACCGAACCCAGCTCAGCCCAGCCCAAATCCGACCGGGGATCCGGTCGACCCAAATGACCCGGGAAAGGACGAGGAGGATCCTGCCGCCCAGGACCTCAAGGACCGGCTGTCGCGGCTGAATGATCAGAACCAGGCTGGTCAGCGGGAACGCCAGGCCAATCAAGACAAGGGTTCTTATGGCTCCGGCCGCCGGGGTGCCTGGTGAGCTAGCGCCCTGCGCGAGATACCCGTAGCTGGCACCCCATCGCGCGGGCTTGGCCCGGCGAACGGGGTACAAATTGACCCGAACTTCCCCTTGGCTGCCATGGTTGGCTCGGCGCGCACCGGCGACTGGGGTACAAATTGATCCGAACTTCCCCGCGAACGCACTTGACGTCAATTAGGCACCCCATCGGAAAAGGGTGCCCCACCGGGCCAACCCGCTGACCTGCGACAACGCTCCGGGCCTGGCGGGCGGCATCGGGCACCAAGGGGTCAAACTGACGCGAACTGAGCGGCAACTCAAACTTGACGTCAATTTGACCCCCCAATCACCTCCCAAGTTGGGGGCTTACTTCAACTTTGGGGGAGCTTCGACCACACCGAAGCTGTGGATGACTCGTGGCCGGCTGGCGGGGACGGGCCAGCGGGGAATCAGTCTGACCGGACTCGCGAAGGCCGGGAGCGGCGGAGTGACCGGATTGAAGCGCGAGCCCGCCAACGTTCGCGCCGGCTGCGCCCAGACATGATGCTGGTGCGTGCCAGGCTCAGCCTGGACCAATAGGTCTCCGCCGCAGCGGCCGTTTGGAGGAAGGGGCTGAAGTGGGCCTCGTCGCCGGCTGACGCTAGCAGGGCGAGCTGCTCATTGGCGGGCCCGCCAAGTGCCTCACCAGCCGCTTCGGCCTGTTCCAAACGCGTGGCCATGGCCTTGATCGGTGCTCTCAGATCCGTCAGGAAGTCCTGGATCTCTTTCCAACCGCCCAGGATCCGTTCCTTTGGATCATTGGCCCGAAGGCGGCGTTGGCGCCGCCGCCGTTTCAGGAAGGCGATTATCGCCAGGGGAGTGGCCGCCACCAGGATGATCAGCAGCACCGAGCCGGCAACCAGCAGCGTTGTCGCCAGCCAGCCCCGCGCACGCGGGCCGTCCGCGGCGTCCGTCCCGCCCAGGTTTGAACCGGCCGTGTCAGATTCCGGCGGTGCCTCCGGCGGCGGGTTCGGCAAGGGCGGTGGGACTTGCTGCGGCTGGGGTTGCTTCTGTTTGGTTTCAGAGTCTTGTTCGGGAGTCTTGTTCTTGTCCGGAGTGGGGAAGAAGGCCACCCAGCCCAGGTTTTCCAGGTCGATTTCCACCCAGGCGATCATGTCTTCGCCCTTGAACACCGTGTTGCCAGAGGCATCTGCCGCCGGCGGCGCGGTGTCCTCGGCACCGGTCAGCGAAGCGGGCGCGAATCCGAGCACCACCCTGGAGGAGAGCCCCAGGCTCCGGGCCATCAGCGCCATGGCCGAGGCGTATTGTTCACAGTCACCAACCATTTGAGTGGACCGCAAGAGAGTATCGATCCGGTCCGTGCCATGTCCGGCCGGGGACATGGCCGGCCCGCTGGTGGCCTGGCCGTCGGAGTAATAGCCGTCGGAGCGCAACCCCTCCGCGAGGGCGAGGGCGGCTTCACCGGCGGTGGCGGCATCGGCGGTGTATTTGGAGGCCTGGATGGGGACCGAATCTGGCATCCCAACGGCGTCTGGGACCACCTGGCTGCCGGCCGCCGCGCTCATAATCTGGCCCTGATCAGGTGCTTCCGCAACCCAGCCGGTCTGGCGGTAGGCCAGCTCCGCGGGCAGTCCACCGGGCAGCGCGGCGCCGTTCGTTTGGGGGTTGACACGCAACGAATCGGACAGGGTGGGGGACTGGTTCTCTAGGACGATGCCGACCGGTCGGCCTATCGTTGGCAACCACACCCCACCCAAGGGACCAGTCTTAATCCCCAGGTCCAGCGAGTCTCCTTCGGCCGGCTGGGAACGCACCGCCGCCGGCCGGCGAAACGCCCCCGAGCCGGAGGATTCCGGACCGGCCACATTCCAGACAATCCCATCGAAGGCGTCCATGGTGGCCAGTCTGACTGGTTGGCCCGGCGGCAGACCATTGACGCTGACCAGTTCTTCGTCTTTGAGGTCACGCGCGTAATGGCGGAAGGCAGCCAAGGGACTAGCCAATTGTGACGGGTCAAACGGCGGGCTGATGTGATCACGCATTATCAGTGGTTCCGGAGCGAACCGGCCGCGCAAAGCGTTGACTCCCCAAGTGGTGCCCGCGACCAGTGCGATCATGGCTAAGGAAGCAGTGACCCGGCGCAGATGCAGGCTTTCACGCCCGGCAGCCACCCAAACCAGCGTGGCGCAGGTGGCCGTCAGGCCAATCGCCACGACCCACAATGAGTCCGCCCCGCGCAGGATCAGGCTAGTCACAGCGGTCAGGACCGGAATTAGCGCGATGGCCGGTCGCCACCGCTCAGGCAGACGGACCAGACCGACCCATCCGGCCGTCACCGCCAGATAGGCCAGCGCGAACGGCGCCACCGCGAAGCCGCCACCAGGGCCAATTGGCACATCAACCGTTAGGACGTCCTTCCAGGCCGAAGTCAAGCCTCGGACCAACAGGCGGATCGCGTCCGGGGAGGGCAACAGGCCCCAAAGGGCGGCTCTGGGAACGGCCGCTGGAGTGCCAATCAACACATAACCAGCGCAAATGAGGGCGATCTGCCCTGGCGGACGCAAACCCAGGCGCCGCAAAGCCAGCCCCACGGCCGCCGCCCCGCCGGCACCGCCAACCGCGGCCCGCAGGGCGGTGCTGGCGCCAAACACTGGCACCAGCGGAGACATGGACAAAACCACCACCAAACCAAGCACCGCCAGGCTGACGGCCGGCGCGGTCCAGGAAACTGGCGTCTTGGCGGTGTGCCCGGAACCGCCGGCCACAGCCGCGCGGTGTCTAGCGGACATGCCTTAAAGCTACCTCCAACAACCGCGGCAAATCGTCTAACTCGCCAATCGTCAGGGCGCTGACGTCGCCGTTGGAGCGGGCTTTGCCTTCCGCACCCCAGGATGCGCGAACCGTCAGGGTGCGGCTGCCGGTCCGGGAGCGTGAAAAGGCGGCGTTCAGGGCAGCCGGGTCAATTCCGGAGCCCCCCACCACGATTGTCAAGGTGGCGTCCGGCATGCGGCTGACCAATTCGGAGGCTGCTTTGGGCGCACTCAGGCCGGCCGAGGACATCGCCAAAGAACAGCAATCGTCCAGGAGGGTCTGGGAGCGGTTAGCGCGCAGCTCAGCCGCGCCAGCCAAGACGCGGACCGCGAAGCCGGCCCGCAGTCCGTAAAGACCAATCGACGCCAGGACGCTGACCGCCAGCTCGAATTCCTCCCAGGCGCCGTAACCTTCCTGGCCGGTGGCCAGAGCCAGGCCAATCTCCGTACGGCGGGTGTCCTCAAATTGCCGCACCATCAGCGTTCCCAGTTTGGAGCTGGCCTTCCAAGCGATGTGACGGCGGTCATCTCCAGGGATATATTCGCGCAGAGCATGGAAGGACAGGTCAGAATCAGCGCGGTTCTGGGTGGCCTGTCCTTCCAGATCCCGCAGCAGGCCAGCGCCAATGCTGGTAGGACGGGCAACCACTGGCCGGACATACAAATGGCTCACGTCAGACCACTTGACTGAGCGGCTGACCAGTCCTAGCGGATCGCCCCTGACCGAGCTGGCCGGCCCAATTGGGACCAGCGCCCGCCGGGAGGTGTCTATTTCAAACCCGCGTTCAAAGGCGGCTCCGCTCGCCAGCGAGGGCACCGTCCAAGACTTGCGTTTTCCTCCGACCGGCAATTCCAAACCAGCCGGCAGGCTGCGGCGGCGGCCGGTGTTGATCACCCGCACCGTGCCGTAGGCCGGCTGACCGGCGGTGACCCGCCCGCGGCTGAGGTTGACCGTGGCGCCGAAGCTCGGCCTGCCAAGGCAGGCCAGGAATCCGAACCCGACGGCCGCCGCCAAGGCGGTACCGGGAACCAGCAGCTCCGGCCAGTTGAGCCACCATCCTGCCGCCACTAGCGCGGCGGCCACCGTCAGGCTGGTCCATCCAAAAGGGCTGATGGCACGCAGCAATTCCCTGACGGGGAGCGGCATACTACATACCCCGGTCGGACGGCGGCGCGGTCCGACCCAGAATGTCCTCTAGCACCTGTTCCGAAGAGATATCCGCGAAGGATTCCTCTTGGCTGAGGATGACTCGGTGTCCAAGCACTGGCCCAACCAGGACCTTCACGTCATCTGGCGTGACGTATGGGCGCCCAGCGCTCAGCGCCCACACTTTCGCGGCGCGGACCAGCGCGATGGCACCGCGCACCGACACACCCACTGCCAGGCGCCGGTCCTGACGGGTGGTCTCACACAGGCGTAACACGTAATCCAGGACCGACCGGTCCACCGCTACGTCCGCCGCCATATCCGCCATCTGTTCAATCTGCGTGGTTGAGACCATCGCCGACAGCCGCGAGGAGCGGTCCATATCCGCTGATTGTTCCAGGATTTCGAGTCCGGCCTCATGACCGGGATAACCAATCGAGGTCTTGATCAAGAAGCGGTCCAATTGGGCTTCTGGGAGATGGTAGACACCGATTTGCTCGAAGTGGTTCTGGGTCGCCACCACCAAGTATGGCGGCGGTACCGGCCGGGTCTTACCATCCACGGTGACCAGGCCTTCTTCCATGACTTGGAGCAGAGCGGACTGGGTCTTGGGCGAAGCGCGGTTGATTTCATCCGCCAGCAGCACGTTGCAGAAGACCGGCCCGTGATGGAACTCAAAGCGACCGGTGCGTTGGTCATAGGTGTTGACGCCAAGCAGATCGGATGGCAGCAGATCGGGTGTGAACTGGATGCGGTTATGATCTCCGGCGATGAGTGCGGCGACGGCCTTGGCCAATTGGGTCTTGCCGGTTCCGGGAGCGTCATCCAATAGAACATGGCCACGCGCGAACAGCGCGGTCAGAACTAGCCGAATGACCTCAGGCCGGCCCAGTAGCACCGTGCCGATGGCCTCCATCATGGTTCTGAAAGCGGTCGTAAAGGCGCTGGCTTGGGTTGGATTCACAGATGGGGTCCTTCCAAATTGGAACTATGTTTAGTGCGTTGGAACAAGACAGTCTTACCTGTACTTGGCCGCGAGTCAACCGCTGACCTTCCGTGGAACAGTGCCAATACGTTTTCTCGGGGTTGGGTCCATGGCCCCCGGGCCCATTCGGTCCAACCAGTCCAGCCCGCGAATCCAGTCCAGCCAGCCCATATTGTCCCTCCCGTAACGCCGCCCCCATTACCGGAATAGCTGGCCGGATCAGACCCGGCTGTTGATTCGATTGTGAAATCGACCGAACCGCTAGCACAGGAGTTATCCGGGGTCGCGCCGGCGGGCATGTTACTGAGGCAGGCTGTGACGGTGGCTTGGTATGGCCCCGGTGTACTGATTGTGAAACTTCGCGAACCAACCGAACTGGCCTGGGCTTGATCCACCACCACGGAAGGCCGCCCAGCCGGCGTGATAACAATGGTGTAGTTGATTCGGTAGCCGGATTGATTCAGCCAGGACGGCGACCCGCCCTCCCATTTCAACTCCAGGTTCCCGCGATCAGTGCCCCAATTTGGCCGTTGGTCCTCCGGGACCCGGCTGATTGACGGCGCCGGCGGGGCATCCCACATTGTCATTGACGACCTGGCCTCCGGCCCGGCCTGGGCATCGGCCGAACTGCGGACGCTGACGCGATAAGCATGACCAGGCACGGCTGGTACGGTCGATTCGCCAGATCCGTCGGTAGAGCCCCGAACTATCTGATCGGTGGAACCTGAAGTGGTGTCCTCCAGCGTGACCGAGGTCGCCACGGAACTGGAACCGTTGGCCGCGCCCGCCCTCCAGGTGATGGTCATTTGCCCGGGCGCTCCGGCATGAGCCAATTGGACAGTTGGCGGGCCCGGCGGCCCGACGGGCACAAAGCTAACGCCCTCGCTCCAGGGCCCAGGGTTGTCAGAGGTGTTATGGGCTTGCACGCGAGCGGTGTAAGTGCGGCCGTTGGCCAGATTGTCCAGAGTGTAACTGGTCTGGCTGGCCGCGACCGTTGAGGTGACCACTACTCCGGAATCAGCCGAGATTTGGATGGTGTAGCTGGTCACGGGAGATCCAACACTCGCCGCGCTGGCCCAGCTAATCACGGCTGTCCGGTCGGAGACGGCAGCGGTAGGGGTGCCAGCTGAGCCGGGCGGCACGTCAACCAGGATGGGCATTGAAACCTCGGACGGATCGGAATAGCCGGCCTCATTGTGGGCCTTGACGCTGAACGCGTAACGCACGCCCATTGGCAGGCCGGTGACAGTGCATGGTGAAACCTGGCATTCCTGCCGGCCCCCGGACCATTCGACCAGGTAGTGGTCTATATCAGCGTTGTTGGAGCGGGGCGTGTCCCATTGCAACTCGACCTTGCCGTCAAACAAATCGCCCAGGGCACGCGGCCGGCCGGGCGGTTCTGGGCGCCCTATCACCACCAGGTCGAAACTGGATTGGACGGCCCGCTCAGGCAACCCCAGGGCATCATTGGCGCCGTAGGCGACCCGGGCCGTGCCAGAGAACCCGGCCTTGGGTGTCAGAGTGATGACCGATCCGTTGACGGACACCGTGGCGGCCGTATCCGGGGCCACGGTGGGCCCGGCGGCCGAACTTAGCAGGCGCGGTGGCCCAATATTGGGAACCGGATTGGCCGCACCGGCCAGAACATCGACACTGACCGGCTCGCCCTTCGATTTCAACGTTGGCACCTGGGCCAACACCAACAGCGGCCGCCGGGAGGCCACCACTTGGAGGTTGATATTGCCCTGGCCGGACACTCCCAGATAGGTCACGGCCACGGAAACGGTGGCGGTAGAGCCCACATCCGCGCCGGGTAACGCTCGCGCTGACAGCACTGATCCATCAAGCCGCACGTCGAAGCCTGCGGGGCTGGCGGAGATGCGCTCATAACTGAGCCCCTTGGGTTCTGGAACTCCCGGCACCCGGGTCAGATCGTTCAGGTCCAGGACCGCTGGTTCTTCGCCGATGGCGCAGCGCAGCACCGCTGCCTTCAGAGTTGGCGGCTGTTGGTCTTGGCCCACCACGTTAAGTAACAGTGTCAGGGTGGCCCGGATCCCATCTGGGTCGTCAGGGGTCTCACCATCCGTCACCTCGAAGGTGATGGACGCAGGGCCGGCGTAGGAACGCTCGGCCGTGTAAACCAGGGTCTGGTTATCGCCCTTGTGTTGAACCGATCCATCCGACTTGGTGGCGCTGATCAGATCAGGGTTGGCCAGCCATGGTTCTTTGCCTGGCCCAACCTGGACCACCGAAGCCAATTCGATCTCTTGCGGTACGCCAGCGCGGACCTCCATTCCGTTGGCGCGGGGGCGCAAGCTGGGCGGGAAGGTTCCCAGTTTTGGAACGTAGACGAAAGCGTAGGAGTGGACTCCTTGAGCTCCACTGGACGTGTTGGTGACCCGGAACGCGACAATCCTTGGCTCTGGGCCCAAGCTGACGTGAACCGACGAATCGCTGGAAACAGAGGCGCCTTCTTGGTTGGGGTCCACCAACGTGACTTCTAGATCGCTCAGCGGGCCGGAGGGATTCGTCACCTTCTCAAGGACCTTGACGCTGACGGCGCTCATGTTGCGGGTCTCCTTGGGGGAGATCACCGAATCCCGCGCGATCGGAGCCAGGATGGGTGCGTTCGGGTCCACGGTCAAAGACAGTGTGGCGTTGGATTCCTGGCCGGAGCTGTTGCAGGCGGTGTAGCCGACTGCGTAGACGCCTCGCTCTTTGGGAGTTACCAGATCGATCACGCCGGCCCCGAAGGTGGCTTGGAGTTCAGCACCGGCCAGCAGTGGCTGACCGCAGAGCGACAGCGGCGAGCCGTTGGTTTCGAGGTCGTTGGCCAGCACATCCGCCGCCAAGGCTAAGCCGGGGCGGACGGTCGCCTGGTCATCTCGGGCCAGAACGTTGACCTCATCCGCCTCGGCTGGGCCAATCCCGATCCGGATGACGGCGGTCGAGCGCAGGCCCACCCAGTCCTCGACAGCGTAAGTGAACGTATCGGTGCCTTGTTCGCCCGGCAGTGCCTCATATTCCAGGAAGTCAGCGCCCACGGCGGTGATGCGGCCTTTCTCAGGGGCTGAGGCCAGGCCTTGCAGCAGCACGCCGTCACCGTCGGAATCAATCCCGGTCAGAGGCACCGGCACCCGTACCGCTTCGCCTTCGATTACCCGGCCGGACAGCTCGCGTGGCGTGGGTGGTTCCTTCTCCAGGCCGAGCGATGGCCGCGCCCGGATGGTCAGGACACCAGAAGTGGCGTTGCCGTCCGGGTCCCGGACGGTGAAGACGCATTGAACGGACTGAGCGGACGCGGGCGCCTGGTACCGGATCACGTCGCCAGCCACGAAGGCCAGCCCGGCGCTTTGATCTTGGCAGCCGCTCAGTTCCGGGTCCACGGTTAGTTTGCCGCCTTCTGGATCCAAGGCGTTCTCCAACACCGGCACTGAAACCACTCCGCCGGTGCGCACGGTCACAGACATGTCTTGGACGGTGGGCGGGTGACCTATCCCGACGGTGGCGGGCAGGAGTTCAATCACGCCCGGCACCACTTGGCCGTCTACGACCAAGTTGTATTCCAACGTCAACGGTTCGGTGACTTCCCGGACCGGCACTATCTGTAAGTACTGATGGTGGAAAGTGGCCAGTTTCAGGCCGGAGATGTCCACGCCTTCCGCGCCTTGGACAGCGCCCAGCAGCTTGACCGATGCCGTAGGGGCGACATCGTTCGTTAAGGGCGCCACGGTGGTCTCCCGCCCCGCGCTTATATAGGCCAGATCTAGCACGGCCACCGGGGTTGGGGGAGCGTCCGTATGCGGCAGGATATCGATCCGGGCCACGGCGTTGCCCTGTTTGGTGCCAGCCACCACGGTATAAGGGACAAGGTAGGTGCCCGGAGTAGAACTGGTCACTGAGAAAGTGGAAGGCTCCAGATTTATCTCCACGTCAAGGCCCACTACGTCCGGTACGGCTGCCAGCTTGACGGGCTCTACGGTGCCGCTTTGGACGGCATCGGCCACCTTGACGGTCGCGGCCTGGCCAACGTAAGTGTTCACCTTGACGGGCATGAGCTGGGGCGTCACGGTGCGCGGCTGGCGGACGGAAACCTGGATGGTGCCGGTGGCGGTGTTCTGGCCGTCTGACATTGTCACCTCGACGGTCCGGCTGCCGGGTAGCCCGTCCGCCATGACCGTTACTCGACCGGCGGGGTCGGCCCGTACGGTCAGGCCCTCGCCCGCCTGCGCGGAGATCAGGGTCAGCGGGTCAAGATCCGGATCGCGGAAGTTTTGGGCTACGTCGATTGACGCCTCGGCCCCCTGTTCAATGAGCAGGTTTGAGGGTTTGAGTGCCACTGGGGCGCCATTCACCGAGTTGCCCCGCACGCTAAGAGTTACCTCTGCGGATACTGGGGCTCCCGCCGCACTGCCGTCAGACACCGAATACTCAAGGGTGATCTGTCCCGTGGCCTTAGGCGCGGCGGTGAACTGGATGGCCCGGCCCTCGGCGATCACCGAGGCCCGGCCTACGCTTTCCGCGACCTGGGTGATCGATTCGATCGACAGGGCGCCGCAACTGGGAGTGGAATCGTTCTCTAGGACCGGCAGAATGGCCGTCGCCCCTGGCCGGATCCCGAAGGAGTCATCGTTGGCGGTGGGAGAGCCGGTGCCGCCAGCGCAATCGAGCTGCTCAGCGAAATCTGGGTCCTGGTCCTCTTGCGGGTCGTCACTGTCTTGGCTGGAGTCAATTGAGTCCCAGTTCGGCACAATCACTTTGGGCGATTCATCTGGCTTCCAGACCCGGCCGTCAATGGTGTCATTCAGGACTACTACGTCGCGATTGACACGGAAAACAAGCTGGCTGGTTTCATGGACATCTTCCAATGCCTCGACTTCAGGGGCCGCGTCTTCGCAGATTTTGGCGTAGTTGTTGGTTGGTGAGGCCCAGGCGGCGTAAACGCAACCGCCCACGGACACTGGTCTGGCTGGCGCGCCCAGCCCGCCTGGTGCGGTCACCACTTCCACGCCTTGGGATCCGGCCCGCAGGAGCTGGCCGCTTGAAGCGATCAGGACGGTCTTGGCGGCTGGGCCAGAGTGCTGGAGCTGGAAGGTGCTGCCGTACTGAGACAGGTCATGACTGCCGCCGGGCCAGGTCACGGTGGATCCGGCCAGTGCGTACACGGTTGTACCGACCACGGTGGCCTGGTCTACTTTTCCCGACGCCTCTTTGAGGATCTGACCTTTCACGGCTGCCTCGCCGGGTGGGGCGGTTGGCGCCACCGTCTGGATTTGGCCGCCGGAGCTGATCGCGTAGACCGTCCCGCCGGAGCTGATCGCGTAGACCGTCCCGCCGGAGCTGATCGCGTAGACCGTCCCGTCGGAGCCTATCGCCATGGCCGCACCCGGTCCGAGCACCGCGTTGGGCGGATCACTTCCGGTCCGCAAGTCTTGGATCTCAGCGAACCGGCGCACCCACAGTTCGCCCCTAGCTGGGGCCAGGACCGCCACTCTGCCCCCGCCCATGGCGGCCTGAGACTGCGACGGCAAGCCCACGGGAGTCAGCAGCTCAACCACCACCGGATCAAGCTGGCCCAGGCTGGTCGGGTTGATGCTCAAGACTTCATTGCCGGCCTGAAGCACATCCAGCGCCTCCACTTCGGTCCGGACTCCACCGGTCAGCTCGGAGATGGGCGCGTTGAACCGGCCAATCGCCGCCTTACCAGGGGCTGTGGTAGTAATCCAGACCGACGCGTCATGAAGGTCCATCCGGTCCTCTGGGAAGCCGTTCTCCATCAGCGCCACCGCGACAATCGCGATTGGCACCGCCATGGGCAGCCACTTGAACGTCCGGCGCCACCTTCCGGACCGTTTCGCCGGTGAAGCCGGGGAAGGCGGTGAGGCTGCCGATGCCGACGGTCCGGTTGACGAGGTCAGCGGCGGTCCCGCTGGGGCTGGGTCCGGCGCCAGCGGCCCGGACGCCGCTGACGGTATTGGTGGAGGAGTGGCTTCGGTCATGGGGTGTCTAGTTTAGGTTGATACACCAACTGGGCCGTATACAACCCCCGCGCCCGAGAAACAATCCTCGCCCGCCCCGGCACAGCCCACACCGGCTTCACCCGCCCAATCAACCCACCCTCATCCGGATTCCCAGACAACAACACCCCAGTCGCACCCAAATCAGTCAACCGCTGAATCACCGGATCATAACTCGCCCGCCCAGCACCACCAGAACGACGAGCCAACACCAAATGCAAACCAATATCCCCAGCCTGCGTCAACACCTCAACCAAAGGCACCAAAGGATTCCCCTGCGAAGTCGCCACCAAATCATAATCATCAACCAACACAAACACCTCCTGACCCCGCCACCACGACCGATCCCGCAACTGCTCAGCAGTCACATCAGGCCCCGGCAACCGCCGCTTACAATAACCCACCAAAGCCTTAAACACCTCCACCGCCTGATCAAACCCAGTCACATACCCCGACAAATACTCACCAGAAATATCACCCAACAACGAACGCCGATAATCAACCACAAACATCTGCGCCTCACCACTCGAATACAACCGCATCACCTCATGAGCAAACCCCCGCAACAACGACGACTTCCCAGACCCCGAATCACCATACACAAACAAACACGACTCCACCCCAGGATCAAAACCCACCGGAGCCAACCCAACCTCATCCAACCCCAACAACACCTCACGACACCCAACACCCACACGCTCCCGCAACTCACTCAACAACAAACACTCCGGCAACAACCGCAACTTCGGACCAACCGGACCCAACCACGCACCATTCACAGCCGCCACCAACCCCTCAACACCATCACCCAACGACCCAACATCCCCACACGAATCAACCCGCGGCAACGCACCCAAAAAATGATACCCACCCATCTCCAACCCACGACCCGGCACAGACACCGGCACATTCCCCGCCAACCCCTTACCCACCACACTCTCCGCAACATCACCCAACCGCAACTCAACCCGCGACCCCAACAAATCCTTCACCACCCCACGAATATCCAACCACCGCAACGCCGACACCACCAAATGCACACCATACGTCAACCCCCGAGAAGCAATATCCGCAACCTCATCCTGCAACTCCTCAAACTCACTACGCAACACACCCCACCCATCAACCACCAAAAACACATCACCAAACCCATCATCAACCTCACCCAACGCCCGCCGCCGCCGATACGTCTCAACCGAATCAATCCCCGCCTCACGAAAAAACATCTCACGATCATTCAACAACGAACGCACCTCAGCCACCACCCGCCGCACCGACTCCACATCCGTCCGCGACGCCACCCCAGCCACATGAGCCAACCCCCGCAACGGCGTAAACGACCCGCCACCAAAATCCAACACATAAAACTGAACCTCAACCGGCGTATACGTCAACGCCAACGACACCACCAACGTCCGCAAAAACGTAGACTTACCAGTCCTCGCCGACCCAACCACCCCAAAATGACCACCAGCCCCAGACAACGACACCACCAACGTCTCCCGCCGCTGCTCCAACGGACGATCCATCACCCCCACCGGCACCTCAAACCCACCCCGACCACGCCAAAACTCAGACACCAACCCCAACCCCGGATCCACCCCCAAATCCGGCATCAACACATTCAACGCCACCGGCTCCACCAACGGCTCCAACCAAATCACATGAGCCCGAGGCCCCAACCCAACCATCCCCCCAACCCCAACCTCAAACGTCGACCGACTCTCAACCACCTCCACCTCTTCCACCTCAACAACCTCCGGCACCGCCTCCACACCACCCGTCACCGCCACCACCGGCGCAGCCGTAAACCGATACGCCACCAACCGACCCACCGAACCCGACACCCGCCGCCGCCTCCGCGGCGGCGGACCCGAAACATACGCCGCCTGAAACCGCACCAAACTAGACGCATCCGTCCGCAAATACCCCGCCCCCGGCTCAGACGGTAG
>JAIRXP010000006.1 GCA_031268215.1 Bifidobacteriaceae bacterium
GCCGAAACCGAAATCGTTGAGGAAGAAAACCGGACGTCGGCCCGGCGGCCAGAAAGGCCACAAAGGCGCCACCCTCGAACTGTCCGACCATCCCAACCAAGTCCGCGTCCACGAACCCGCCGAATGCGGCCGGTGCGGAGCGTCGCTGGCCGGCGCCCCCGCTCGCCCGAAGGCAGCGTGATGGTGCGCTGCTTGAACGCCGACGTGTCGTTCTCCCGGAACACCCGGACAACCTCCCAGCCGCACGCCCCGGCCAACTCCAGGCAGCCCGCCTCCTGGCGGTCCACGCCCCGCTCCGCCCACTGCCATCCTTGTCGGCCATCACCGGCCCCCCGCCTCGCCGGCGGGACCGGTTGGATCGGGCGGGCGCCGTGTTTGCAAGATGTGTATGCCTCAGTTGGCTGGAATCTCGGAGCCCGAGCGGGCGTGCCGTGTCTGCCTGGCGACGCGGCGGCGCGCGGGGCTGCGGGGGCGGCATCGGGGGGCGCGGCGGCCTTTGGCAGGGTGCCCGGCGGCCTTTGGCAGGGTGCCCGGCGGCAGCGGATCGCTTGAATGCTGGCGCGCTGCGCCGGAGCCTCGGCTGGGCCGGGAGGGAGCTTCGGGCAGCGCCATCAACGCCGCGAAAGCTTCGCCATACGCCTCGGCGCCGAGGGAAGGCAGACCGGACTCGGCGGCCGCGTACACGGCGGCATCTACCCCCCCACAACGGCAGCGGCCTGACGACGCGTGAGGCCGGCCCGGAGGCGAGCCGACCGCAACGCGATCCCGCTGCCCATCAAACGGCCCGCCGCGAGTCGGCCCGGCTCAAGGCCCAGTCTTTGACAGTGGCGGGGTCGAACCGCAGGTGCCGTCCCAGCCTGATGCCGTCCGGAGCGGGCGACCCGGCCGACCGCCACCGGTACAAGGTGGCCAGCGGCACTCCCAGGTAGTCCGCCGTCTCCTGCGGTGTCCAAAGGTGTTCCGACGATGACGTCCGCATGGTTGCCGCTCCTAACGTTGTGGGATCAACGCGCAATGTCGATCCATAGTTGCGCGGATAGACAACACTGGGGTATTGTGGCGCTAGACCGCAAGAGGAAATATGATTAGTGCTATGAGCCCGCATCCAAGGACCAGGGAAGCGAAGTCGGCGACCTGGGAAGACCGCCTGTCCGCCCAGGTCGGCAGGAACATCGCCAACACCAGGGCACGCCTCGGCGTGTCCGCCCAGGAATTGTCCGACCGGCTGGCGGCGCTCGGCAGCCCGCTGCCCCGTCCCACGATCTCCCAAATCGAGACCGGGCAACGCACGGTCTCCCTGGCCGAGGCCCTGGCCACGGCCGCCGCGCTGGGTGTCCCGCCCGTCGAACTGGTATACGCGCCCAGCCCGACACCGGTGGAGGCGCTGCCCGGTGAGATGTCCATGAGCGGTGCCGAGGCCGCCGACTGGCTACGCGGCGACATACCCCGCCCTGCCGCGCAGGAACCGCGCTGGAAGTGGTCGACAAGGGCCGCCGAAACCCAGGCCGCAGGCCTCACCGTCAACCCGTGGCTGATGGTGGCCCGCGCGGAGCGCCAGCTATACCTCCACGACAAGAACGCCAACGACGCGATGGACCGCCTGGCCACCGCGGCGGACCAAACCGACCGGTTCAACGCCGCCCAGGCCCACGACGCCGCCGAGGCTGCCGCGATCCGGACGGCCCGCCAGCTCGACCTCTACCTCAGAACCGCCAACGCAGACGGTGCCTGGGAACCGGCCAGGGAAACCCTCGCCCTGATCGACCTCTACAAGACCAGGGAACTCCCCGAACAAGGCATCCACCGATACCACCTCACACACCCCGACCCACCACCACCCGGAGACAACGACAGTGGCTAGACCAAGGCTCCCCATCGGCACGTCCGGCAACATCGCCTCCCGGCAACTCCCATCCGGAGCGCGGCTGGCGCACGCCTGGTACCGCGACGACGCGACCGGATCACGGCGACGGATGGAGCGGCGCGCCAAAAGCAAGGGGCTCGCCGAAAACCGCCTGCGCGAAGCCCTCGTCAAAATGGAAGCGGCCGTCACGGGTCCCATAACCCCGGCCACCACGCTCACCGACCTTGGACGCCACTGGATCGCCATCGAGATCGAACCGTCGGAACGCGCGCGCTCCACCAAAGACCGTTATCGCCAGATCATCGAGAACTACATCACCCCAGCTATCGGCGGGCAGGAAGTCCGTGAATTCACAACCTTCCGAGCCGACGCTTTCCTTCAAGCCTGGGCGCTCAAGCACGGAGCCGAGTCGGCGAACTTAGTCAAGACCTGCCTGACCGGCATGATGAGCCTGGCAGTCCGGTACGGCGCGATCAAAGCCAACCCGTTGCGAGAAGTCACCAGAGTCCACGGTGACACCCCAGAACCCAGAGCCCTAACAGTAGACGAAGTGCGCCAACTCCGCGCGGCCCTCCGAAAGGACAAGAAGGCCGCAAGAGGCGACCTGCCGGACGTGATCGACCTGATGCTGGCCACTGGTTGCCGCACCGGGGAAATGCTGGCAATCCGGTGGGAAGATGTGGACCTAGACCGCGGCGCTGTCGCCATCGCCGGCAAGATCATCCGCCACAAAGGAGCCGGCCTAGTGCGGGAGCAAACTAAGGGACGCAAACGCTCACGCAAGCCGCTTGCCTCCTGGGCGCTCGGGATGCTCACCGCCCGCCGTGTAAACGCCCTACCCGGCGGCGAATGGGACCTGGTGTTCCCCACCCTGACCGAGCGTCCACGCGAGGTCACCACCATCGACCGGCAATTCCGCAACTTCCGTGAGCGGCACCCAGAATGGGCATGGGTGGTGGCCAAGACCTTCCGCAAGACCGGGGCCAGACTCAGGGCCACCTGACCTCGCTTCCAAGTGCTGCCGGAGCAGGTGCGCGCTGCGTTGCGTTTAGGACAGCACAGGCCAGGCCAACTCGCTGTCGGAGGGTTTAGCCGAGGCGTATAGTTTCTCCGCTGTGGTTCCCGTTCGATCAGCGATCCGCTTCATATAGTCCCACGCGTCACCGACGCGCCGCGGTTCGTAGTGGAGGTCGAGCACGCGCCGCTTCTTGTCCTGGAACACGCGAGGAAGGTTCGACAATTCCAACAGCAGCGCGCCCGTGGCTTTGACGGAATTGTCGCCCGCGGCCCGGATGCAGACAAACCCCAGCCTGGTGGCAAGCAACGCGGCAAGCTCTTCCGGAGTGCTCAAGATATGGCGGTCGTTCGAGACCATCGCGTCGAAGCCAAGCTGGCTCAAAGCGATAATCACCTGCCGGTCTCCCATGTCGGAGAGCCTCGGGTCCACGCCGCGGATGCTCGCCAATTCGATGGTGGGCGGCACCGCCCCCGCGATGGCGGCAACCAGGTTGCCGGGGAAGTTCTGGTCGAGGGCAACCCGGAAGGTCACGCCGCCAGCCGCATCTCATAGTCGATGGCTTCCGCGACTTCTCGCGCGGGCAAGTCATACAGCTTCGCGATGCCGTCCGCCTGGTACCCATCCTCAGCCAGGGCCGCCAACACCAGGGTCCCGATCCGAGTCCCGGCCAGGTACGGTTCGCCGGACAAACGCGACGGCGCGATCCTGATGTGCGCTGAAGGAGCCACCAGGCCAGGACTACCGCCGATGGCGGCCATCAAATTGACCTTGTCGCCATAGTCCCAGGCACCCTGACCGTAAACGTCAGTCCGGCCATCATCTTCCCGATCCACGAAGATCCGGCCATCACGGTCCACCGACACATGCGCGCCGAGACCTGACCACGGGTCCTCGCCAGCCTCCACGATCTCTTCGAGGACCCGGCGGACCTGCGCCATCGGGCTGGCCGGAATCTTGTCAGCTTCCTTGCGCACGCGAAGCCAGTGCATGGCCCTGAGCGCCAACAAATCCTGGTAGGACCACAGCTTCTCCGTGGACTGGGAAACCGACGGCACAATCAACCCTTTGCGCGCCCAGTCGTAAACGGTGCTCTTGGGGACGCCGGACAACGCGGCCGCACGCGGAGCCGCGTAGGCGCCACGTCCCGAAGCCTCGAAGTTCGCCAAGCCGTCCGACACGCGATTCATTATGGCAGGGCGCACTGACATCCAGACAGCCGCCAGCCAGCGCGTCCGCCAGTCCTTTCGGCGAACACTGCGGGCGTGACGCGGAACGTACCGCCAACACCGGACCGCATCACTCGTCATCAGCCACCGGCACCAACTACTAGATGGGTGATTCCTTGGGGTGTTGCGGTGTGGCGGGGTGACTTTACGGGGCGAGAGAGCCCAGGATCGGTGTTGAAAGATCACTTCCCCGATCACAAAGGACCGGTTCAATGGAC
>JAIRXP010000039.1 GCA_031268215.1 Bifidobacteriaceae bacterium
CCGAAAACGTTGAAGTACGGGAAGACCCGCAACAAGAAGGCTAACGACGAACCGTTGGATACGAGCGACCCGATCCCGTATCCACAAACTCAGGAAGAATGGGATGCGTTGACCGCCCGCGCCTTGGAGGCTCAAGCGAAACGTGAGGCGGCTGAAGCAGCAGCCGCAACCCAGCTAGACACCCAAACCCAATGGGAAGCCACTCCGGAATGACACTCCCAACGGTTTGTTGCCACTGGTTGAAGTACGCCGATGAACCGTTCAACGGTTCGCTTGATGACGATGGAGGATATGGTGTGGTTCTTGACGAGGGGACGTGAACCAGGCGGGCGGTCTCAGGGGCGCCAGCATGCCCGCATTCGGGTGAGAGCGCTGTTGGCCGGGTTCGTGTTGCTTGGCGTCGTTGGCGCCTTGGGTGCTTGCCAGGAGGGTGATAAGGATCCGGTGCCGTCACCGTCGGGGTCTGCTCCGACGGCTTCGCCGGCGGATGAGTCGCGTGTGATGGCTGACCAAGCGGAATCGGCTCAGGCGATGGCTGATTGTCTCAAAGGTCATGGGATTGAGACTGACGTGGAGGGGCGGGTAGCAGTGAAGGGTTACGCCTCTGATTTCATTTTGGTTTGGCCTAAGTTGACTTCCGCGTCCCACCTGGTGATCACCCCTGAGGGTGATGAAGAGATGACCGGTGACTACAACCCCGGCACGGTGGACCGGTCCAAGCCAACGTTGATTGATGGCGACCGTGACATGACGAAAGAATACGTGGACTGCATCGAATCAAGCGGGTACTCGATCCCCGAACCCAAGACCAGCTCCGACAGCGAGACGGGAAACTAGCGGGCTGGGCCAGCGAAGGGGCGACGACGGCCGCGCGGCACTCAAACTTAGTGTTGGCCTGGCGCCGGCCCCGGACCGGCCAACCTGGCGGCCAGACGCTTGAGGTAGTCCAGTGGACAACTGATCGGCACCGAAAGATCCTCCATGATGTAATGCACATAGCCTTTGACCTGATCAGCGACCACCCCGGCGCGGAGGGCCATGGCGGCCTGGTAAAGCATGACCTGCTCAGCGTGAACCGGCTTGGCGTGGCCGCCGTCAGAGCGCCCCGTCTTCCAGTCGACCACCACCATCCGGCCCAGCCGGTCCTGGAAAATGGCGTCGATCCGCGCCACCACGGCCCGGCCCAGTAGTTCGATCTCCAATTCAGCCTCAGCGGCGACCAACGAATTGGTTCCCGCCATCCAGCGCGACCGCCGGAACTTATCCATCAGGCTGCGCAATTGGGCCTCGGCAGCCGAATCGACATGGCAGTCAAACAACAAAGAGGAATCCAGCATCCCTTGATGGGCCCGGCCGCCGGACAGGGCCGACAGCTCCAGCGCCGCCCGGCGGTGGAATTCCTCGCCTAGCCCGGCGCCCCGGCTGGGCGGCGAGGGAACAGGCCGGCGCAGGGACTCAATCGCTCGCGGGTCCTGGCCGGCCAGGCCAATCAACGCCGTCGCTGAGGTCTGATCCGGCAAAGTCACCCTGGGCGGGCCCTCCCGCTCATCCTCACGAATCAGCAGGGCCGCGCGGCTGGCCAAATCGGAGCCCATTTCTTCGAGCAACATGGCTGCCTGACGGAGTTGAAGGCGCCCAGGGCAACTGGCGGCGGGACCGGCATCAGACATCGCTACCGCGCCGTTGGTATGAGCCAGCCCCAGTTCTTCCCCGGCCTGGCCAAGAGCTGTGGCAGCCGCCGCCAAGGTAGGTTGCCGGTGCCCGGCAGGATCCGCTGGTGGCCAGACCGCGACTACCGGCGCAGCCTCTTCCGGCTCTGCACAGCCAGGGTCCGGAGCCCAAGCCGAATCGCTGACTAGTCCGGCGGACACCAGTTCCTGAAGGAACACCGACGGTGGCCGGGAGGTCTTGGTCCCGGTCGCATACCACCAACCGGAAAGGTACAAGTGGCTCTTGGCCCGAGTGACCGCGACGTAAGCGACTCGCCTCTCCTCAGCCAGGAAATGGCGGCCCACTTGGTGTTTGAAGTGATCAAGCTGGGTTTCGAGTTCAACCACATCGGCTGCGTCTTCATAGTTGAAGGCTGGCAATCCGGCTCGGTCCAGGCGCAACGGCCAAGGCAGTCCGCCACTCGCACCGGCAGTATGGGCATCACTCAACCAGCCCAAACCGTAGGGTTCGCGGCTGGACTCCCGCACTTTCATCTTGACCGCCGGGAAACCGGCCTCCACCAGCCCAGGCACACAGACCACGTCCCACTCGAGCCCTTTAGCACCGTGAACGGTCAGCAACTGCACCGCCCCACCGGGGGCGGGGACCTCAGCCAGATCAAGTCCATCCGAAATCTCGCTTTCCGCTTCCAACCAATCGAGGAATCCCTCCAGGCTGGCCTGGTCTTGCCCGGTGGCGTAATCATGTGCCTCATTGACTAACTGGTTGATCTGGGCCCGGCCGGAGGGACCGCCCGCCGCCATCAGGTCAAGGTCCAGGCCGAGGGCCTTTTCCGCCTCCAGCACTAGCTCCGGCAGGCTCAAGTAGGAGGCGGCCTCGCGCAGCCGGCGCAATACCCGCCGAATACGGCGCAAGCGGGTCATGCCTTCTGAGCTGATACCGGTGGTCCCGGTCTTTCCGGAGGTTCCCGCGACGGCTTCGAGGGCGTCAAGAATGGCCAGGCGTTCCTCGCTTTCAGGACCTTGACCGCCGGCAGGCGATGGATCCTCCGGGTCATGCACCGGACGGGTCAGCTTGCTCAGAAGATCGAGGTCTTTCACCCCGACCGCGAACCGGGCCGAGGTCGCTAACCGCATGAAGGCATCTCCTCGGGTCAAGTCCTGGCTGGCGGTCAGGGCACTGACAATGTCTTGGACCTCCGGCGTCCGCAGCAGGCCACCGCGGCCAATCACCTCGTAGTCTAGGCCGGCGGCTTCCAGCGCTTGGGTGATCGGATCCAGCCGGCTTCTGGTTCGCACCAGCACGGCAGCGGTCCGGGGAACTGGGCCGTCCAAGAACGGCGCCCAATGCTGCGATAGGTATTCCGCTATGGCTTGGGCCTCTTCGTTCTGGGTGGCGAAGTAGGCTGCCTCGGCCTGGCCGGGGCCGGCCTCCGCCCGTGGCCGCAATTCGGGCAGATCGATTGAGCTAGATCCCCGCAGTGGTTCCGCCACTTGGTTGGCCACGGCCAGGACGGCCCGGTCATTACGCCGGGCAATGGTCAAGTAGGAAGTCGGCTGTAGCTCTTCCGCGCTGTCTTCACCAGTCCGCCAAAACCGGTCCTTGAAGGCCGCCAGAGCGGTGGCGGAAGCCCCGCGCCAGCCGTAAATCGATTGATTCGGATCCCCGACCGCCATGACCGGCGTAGCACCGAACAGTGCACTCAAGAAGTCGACCTGGGACGCCGACGTGTCCTGAAACTCATCCAACAGGACGGCCTGAAACCGCTCTTGTTCGGCCACGGTCACGGAACTGGAAGCGCCGCCGCGGGCCAGCCGCCGCGCCCATGCCGCTTGGTCGGCGAAATCCATGACCCCAAGCTCCGCCTGACGCTCCCGGTACCGCTCAATCAGCCCGGCGGCCGCGCGACGGCCCCGCAGGGCCTTGACAACACTGTTCAACCCTGGGACTACCTTCTTGACCCGACCAGTCACCGGGTTGATCCCCGGCGGCTTATCACTCAAGGAACTGATCGCCTGGTCAAGATAGGCCACCAGGTCCCCCGGCCCCACTTCATTGTCAACGGTTTGACTGGCCAGGGACAGCAGCAAATGGACCAGCCAGCCAACGCCAGCGTCAACGTCTTCCGAACCCGCCCAGCCTTCAACTACATCAGTCGCCACGCGCCACCTTTGCGCCTGCGTCAAGATACGGGCTTCCGGGTCCGCCCCAACCAGCAGACCATAACCACGCACAATGGTTGAGGCGTAGGCATCATAAGTCGACACGGTTGGGGAAAGGGCGTCCTCTCCGCCCGCCATTGCGGCCGGTAGCTGCGCCAGCATGAAACGAATTCGGCCAGCCAGTTCAGCGGCCGCCTTGCGGGTAAAGGTCAACCCCAAGATCGCTTCTGGAGCTACCAGTCCGTTCGCCACCAGGTAAACAACGCGCATGGCCATGACGAACGTCTTGCCGGCCCCGGCGCCAGCCACCACCAGGCGTGAGGCCAGTGGCGCACCAATGACTTCAGTCTGCTCCTCGGTCAAAATGATGCCCCCGCCGATCAGTTCGGCCAAACGCTGCGGCCCCAATGGCGGGCTCATGCGATCACCTGCCGACCCTCCGGCAAAGCCGGGCAAGAACTCTTGACAGCACAACTGTGGCAGTGCGGACCGGGCCGGGCCTCAAAGCCTGGGCCAGCGGCGTCTTCCGCGCATCGCTCCAACAGAGTGATCATCCAATTGGGGTCTTCGCTGCCAGACAAAGCAGCCTGCCGCAGCTCCGCAGGCCCCCTGGCACCACGGCTCAAGTACACCAGGACGGCCTCACTGGCGGCGGCGTGGGGAGGCACCAGGCCCGCGTTGATGGCCAATTGGTAACTGCCCAATTGCGGGTTGGCTGCCGCTTCCGCAGCGGTGATCGCCGTCTTCCCGGTCTTGAAATCAACCACCCGTACCTTGCCGTCACCGGCCTCTTCGAGGCGGTCGATGCGCCCCGCCAGACGAACCGGCAAGGCGGTGGCGCCCGGACCGGGCGCCACCATGATCTCCGCTTCATTGGCCACCAGGCCGGGATGGGCCCGCTGGTAAACGCCCAGCCGCGCCGCCATTTCCAGAGCCTCCGCCTTCAGGCGGCGGCCTGAGTAGTTGTCCGCCAGACCCAGTTCCGGCCACTGTTCCTCTAGGCGTTCCCTCAGCTCTTCCGGTCCCGCCCGTGGGTACTGTTCCGCCAGCCAGTGAATCAGCGTCCCCAATGAGGCCCGGTCCCCGCCCTCACGGCTGCCGCCGGCTTTGTTCAGAGCCCACAACAGGGGGCACCTGGACAAAGAATCCACTTTAGATGGAGTCAGCACCGGCGCTGAGGCGGGGGGGTATAGGCGGGCGCTCACTGACGGGCTGACCAGTCCGGGCCATCCGGCCGGATCAGCGCCATCTATACCCGCCGCCGCCAATACTGCCAGCACCCGTGCGGCTTCTCTCCTTCCCGCTTCCCCGGTGACCGCCGGCGAATCCGGCACAGCCGAATCCTGCACGGCCGGTGCCTCCGGCAGAGCCGAAGCCCCCTGGCCAGCCAGCGCCCTCTGACCGAGCGGTGCTTCCCGACCAGGCGGCGTGGGCGGAACCAGGCCGGTCAGTGCCGCCCGCGCCTCGGCGACAATTCCCCGCAGGTCAAATGGCCATCCGGGACCGCCCGCTATCCAGCCCCCATCCGGAGCCCTGCCAACTTGGGATGGTGTCGCCATAGAAGAACTGCCCTGCGACTCCGCCAGCCAGCGGAAAAACCGCGATGGTTGCTCATCGGTGTTGGCCACGGCCACCGCCAGGACTTCGCGCTTGGCCCGCGTCAGCGCCAGCGCGAACGTCCGGGTCTCATCCTCCAGTACTTCGCGGCGCCGCTGGGCGCCGGAAGGGGCCGCGTCCTTACCGTCAACTATGTCCGCCAGCCTGCCGGCCCCCAGCAAAGTGTCCCGCAGGCGCAAGTCAGGCCACACGTCCTCTTGAAGCCCGACCAATGCGACCAGGTCCCATTCCCGCCCAATCCCGGCCGTGGCGGTCGAAACGATCATCCGGTCACCTTCTGGCGCGTGCGCTGCGATCGTGTCAGACGGGAGTTCTTGGGCTTTCAAATAGGACACGAAGCCCGCCGGACCGGATCCAGGTTTACGAGCATCATGCCTGCCAGCAGCGGCGAACAGGGCCAGTACAGCGTCCAGATCACCGTCCGCCCTGGTCCCGCGCGGCCCCCCGGCCAAGGCCCACCCTGACCAAAGCTCGCTCAGGCCGGTGGCCTGCCAAATGGCCCACAGGACAGCTGCGGCACTGGCGCCATGGCGAGCGGCCGCCACTTTGCCCGCCTTGATGGCGGCCCGTAAACGGCCCAAGGCCGGACGCAACCGCTCCGGTACAGCACTCTCCAGCCAATCACTGTCCGCAGACCCGGCCCACGCCCCACGGTCACCCATCCCGCCGCCAGCAGGACCATCATTCGCTGTGCCACCCGCCGCTTGGACGCCAGCCTCCGGGCCCTCCTCCTCCGGGCTACCCGCCGCTGGGCCGCCTAGCTCTGGGCCATCCGCCGCCAGCAGCCGGGCCAAGAGTTCATCCGGCGCCGCCACGGCGCCAGCGCGGCCAGCTGCCCGGCCGAGTGACCGGCGCAGTTCCCGCAAATCCGCCGCATCCAAGCCGCCAACGCTTGATCCGGCCAAGCGGGCCGCGACGGCCGGGGTCAGGCCCTCCGGCCCGGCCGAGCAACGCAACACCTCAACCAGGGGCGCGACCGCCGGATGGTCAGTCGCCAGTACCTCCGAACCCGGAACCCGGACAGGCAAACCGGCGCTGGTCAACAAAGACCGCAAGAGTGCCACTTGACCAGCGGTTCTGGTCAGAACGGCCATCTTGTTCCAGGGCAGACCCTGACCGGCGTGGGCCTCACGAAAACGCCGTGCGATGGCGGCCGCCACCTCCGCCTGCGAGCCGACCACCACTGCGCGCACTTGGCCAGGCACTGCAGCAGCCGCTGTAGGAAGCGCCCCTGCCCGGCGGGAGCGCCCGCCTGGCCGGAGACGACCCACCACCCCAGCCGAACACTGAAATAGGTCCCCGGACTGGCGCCAGCATTTGGCAAGTACCACCTCGCGGGCCTGCCATCCGGCTGGGGCCGGGAGGGTGGATTCAGCCAAGGCCCCGGGAATGGCGCCCCGGAATGACTGTGCGGCCGTGTCGGGGCTGCCCAAGCACACGACCTGGGTACCCAGGGTGGACAACTCCACCACCAGCCGGTGCAGGGCCAGCGAGGCCTCCTGGTAGTCATCGACAATCACCAGATCCCAATTAGGGCGTAACGCCGGATCGAGTTGGACTGTCTGCCCGCGAACCTCAAACGGCTTGGACCAGTCGCGTAGGCACAAGTAAGCCTGTGCCACCATGGCCGCAGCGTCCAGTTTCAAGCCCGCGTCAGCGGTGTTCCGCATATCCAGAGTGTCGAGGTAACGCTGATAGAACTGGGCCGCCGCCCGCCATTCCGGACGGCCGTAGTCCTGGCCCAAGCAGTCCAGCCCAAAAGGGTCCAGACCCCTTTCCGCCGCCCGCATCAGCAAGTCCCTGAGTTCATTACGGAACGCCGCCAGGCCCAACGCCGCGGGCGGGATCCTATCCGGCCAGTCAACGCCGGGCGCGGCCGGGCCACCGTCCAGCCCAAGCAGCGTGGTCAGCGCCGCCGCTTGTTCGGCGCCGGTTACCATCTGCGGCTGATATTCCGCCGAGGCCTCCAGCGCGAACTCCAGTGGCAGCGCCGCCACCGCCCGGGCCCGCCGTTCCAAGATGGTCATGGCCAGCGACGTGGGAGTAACCGCCGGGCGTCCTTCAACTACCGCCCCCGCCCGCCGGACGATCCGGGCGGACAAGGCCGCTGCGGCGTGCCTGTCCGAACTCACCACCACGACCTGGCGCCCACCCCGGCCCAGGCCGCGCTGCCGTTCCTGCGAATCACCCGGGAATCCACCGCCCAGCCCGGCCCCCAACGCCGCCGATGCCGCCAACTCGGCTACCAAGGTCTTGCCAGTACCAGGAAACCCGAACACGCTCACCGGGCCGCCTTGCGCGATCAGGGCCAGGGCCTCTTCTTGCGTCTGGTCCGGCACCACCCTGCCCAAGGGCGGCGGCGTCAAGTCCAGTTCAAGCGCCGGGCGGTCCGTTTCCATGAACCAATCACACCACCTTCCTCTGACACGATCCTGACCTGCTGGTTGACTCCCACCGGCCCGCTAGGTGGCGCTTACGCTGAAGGCCAAATCAGCCAGGCCGCGCCCCCGGCCAAGGAGGCGGGCTTTAGAATCGGCCCCATGGAGATCACCATCGGAATGCGCCAAGCCGCCCGGGAAATCACACTCAATGTAGACCAGAAGACGGGTGACGTGCGGGACACCATCGCCACCGCCATCCAGGAGGGCCAGCCCCTGATCACCCTGACAGACAAGCAAGGACGCACCGTGATTATCCCGACCCGCGCCTTGGCCTATGTAGAAATCGGAGCGAACTCGGCCCGACGGGTCGGCTTCGGCGCTTGACCTCACCAACGCGAGCGCGCGGCATCGGGCAAGCAGACCAAAAGCCCCGAAGCGAACACGACGAACTGAGCGGGACCCCCTAATTATGCCCGCCCAAGGCGTAAACTGGGCAGCGACGAATTGGGCTGACCGGCCGCAAGCGCGACTTCAATGACTTAACTGAGCGATCGGCTGCCCGGCGTGGCACGCACCGTTGACCCGTCAACGGCCGCCCGCGCCAGCCATGATCGACTGAAGGAATTGACCACTTGACCACCGACCCCCAACTCACCTTTGCCGACTTCGACGTCGACCCACGCGTCGTCGAAGCCCTGTCCAAGGCGGGAATCACTGAACCTTTCCCAATCCAAGCCATGACGCTGCCGGTGGCGCTCAGCGGCCACGACATCATTGGCCAAGCCAAGACCGGTACCGGCAAGACGCTCGGATTTGGCATCCCGTTGCTGGAGAAAGTCATCTCCCCCGGTGAAGACGGCTTTGATCAGCTAGAGGCACCGGGTCAGCCGCAGGCCGTAGTCATAGTGCCAACCCGCGAATTGGCTGTCCAAGTCGCTACTGACTTAGCGACCGCCGCGTCCAACCGGTCCGTCCGCGTTCTCCAGGTCTACGGCGGCCGGGCCTACGAACCGCAAATCGAGGCCCTCAAACGCGGCACCGAAGTGGTGGTGGGGACCCCAGGCCGGATGATCGACCTGCTGGGACAGCATCATCTGGATCTGGCGTACGCCCGTACGGTGGTGCTGGACGAGGCCGACGAAATGCTCGACCAGGGTTTCTTACCGGACGTCGAACGTCTGTTGGCGGCCACGCCAGCGGGGCGACACACCATGCTGTTCTCCGCCACCATGCCAGGGCCGGTGGTGGCGATGGCCCGTCGACACATGACTCAGGCCACGCATATCCGCGTCCAGGACCCGGATGACCAAGGGGCCACGGTCCAAAACATCAAACAAGTGGTCTACAGGGTGCATGGTTTGAACAAGACCGAGGTTATAGCCCGCATTTTGCAGGCCCGCGACCGCGGCCGAGTGATCATTTTCACCCGCACCAAGCGGGCCGCGGCCCGGCTGGCGGACGAATTGTCTGAACGCGGATTCGCCGCTGCCGCCATCCATGGCGATCTTGGCCAGGGAGCCCGCGAACAGGCCTTGCGCGCGTTCCGAAAAGGCAAAGTTGATGTGCTGGTAGCGACCGATGTCGCGGCCCGGGGGATCGATGTCGATGACGTCACCCATGTCATCAATTATCAATGCCCCGAGGACGACAAGATCTACCTCCACCGCACAGGCCGGACCGGGCGGGCGGGCAACACCGGCACGGCGGTCACGTTTGTCGACTGGGATGACCTGCCACGCTGGTCGCTGATCGATAAGACGTTGAGCATTGGCCAGGCCGAGCCGCCGGAAACCTATCACACCTCAGCACATCTATATGAGGATCTTGACATCCCCACAGACGTGACTGGCGTTCTACCGCGAGCCAAGCGGACGGCCGCTGGCCTAGACGCCGAGGCCTGGGAAGACTTGGGGGAAACCGGTGGTCGCCGGCCAGGTGGCCGCGACGGTTCAGGAGGCCGGCGCCGCGCGGGCAGCGACCGTTCGTCGAATTCCGGCCCGCGTTCCGACGGCCGCTCCAAAGCGCAGTCCCGCGCCTCGGGTGCGCCTCATCACGGCAAGTCCGCCGATGCCGCACAACCGGGTTCCGAAGAGTTGAGCGGCTCCCAGCCGGGCACGCCGCGCCAGCGCAAGAGGCGGCGCACCAGGGGCGGCAAGCCGGTGCAGCGGCCGCCACATCAGTGAGGCCAGCGGTCTTCAAGCCTCGCTAACGCCGCGGTTTGCCGCAAAGACCGCTAACAACTTGGCACAACAGCGGCGAAGGCCGCAGCGTCCTGGTCCATGATCCGGGAGTCTCCTGCCGTTGTGGGGTACATTAGCGAGCCCCTGATGTTTGAGTGACCCAGCCCAAAGGCATGGCCCGTTTCATGCAGGATGGTCAGCACCGCCTCATCGTAATCGGAACGCAAGGCGTAATCGAAGAACGGATCATCCAGCAGGATTTCCGACTTGGTGATCCCGAAGCTGGTGTGCTGGGTCAGCGCCAGGCCTATGGTGTCACCCCCCGCTTTGCTGGAAGCCCCCTTGAGTTCGCTGGACGGGACGAATTCGTAGGTAATCTCAACGGCGGGATCCCGGACCTCCGCCACCGGTTGGATCGGTACGCCGGTCATATCGGAGGCCAGCGCCACCGCGTCTTCAACCGCTCCAACTCCGCCGGGTGGCGGATCGCCAAGTACCTCCCAGGTGACCGGCCCGCAAACTAGTTTGTCCCCGCCGGCTTGGAGGTCACCGGCCCACTCATAGCCTTCCGGCAGACCGTTGCGGCCCATCGCCACACCTTCAGGGACCGGCACTTCCGTGCGGCTGGGGGTCAGGAACTGCTTCCCTAGGTTGATCACGATCACCGCGACCACCACGGCCGCGACAATGGCCAACAGCTTGACGGCCGTACCGCGCCGCCTGGGCGCGCGTGTCGGCTGCCCCCACACGGCCGGTGGCGGCGAGCTGAACGATTCGTAATACCCCGACGGTGGTGGCCCGAATCCGGGTGGCGGGCCGAAGCCAGGCGGCGGGACATAACTGGGGCGGTGTGGGAACGGGACCTCCCCATCACGGCGTTGTGATGAACCCGGATATTGGTAAGGCTCGGTGTGGATCGGATACACCGGGACCGTTGGAGATGGCGTGTAGCCGGCCGGAGGCGGAATAACTGGCGGGACTGGCCCCGGACCAGGGAACGCCGAATAGGGACTGTCAGGCTGGTAGGAATCCAGCGCGTTGGGGCCCGGCTGCCCGGACCCGGGCAGTCCTTGGCCGGCGCCAGGAGTCAGGGAGACGGGCGGTTCGTAGCCGGTGGACCGGCTCGATTCCGGGTAAACAACGCCGTCCGGGCCGGAAACTGGACCCCTGGGGCGAGCTTGCGCCAGCGGGCTGACGGCGCTGGGAGGCGGGGGTGTTGGGCGCCAGAAATCCTGCCCCCGCACCGATGTCCAGCGCTCCTCGCCGCTGTCCGGTGGCTGGTTGCTCATCCCACCATTATCCCCACACCTGCATCAGCCAGAACAGGAAAGGCAGGGTGACAAACATAAGAACATTCGATTGGACCACTGTCTGGGCGGAAAACTGATAGGCCGTGCGATGCTGCGCCGCCAGCACCACTGTCATTGTGCCGCAGGGCAGACCATACATGATCACCGCCACCAAACCACCCAGAGAATCCAGACCCACCAACCGGACCACCGCCAAGACGATCAACGGCCACACAATCAGCCGGAGGAAATTAGTCAGATATCCGTACGGGTTCCGAATCAAGTCCGCCAAGTTTGAATCGGCCAGGCCGAATCCCACAATCATCATGGCCAGAGGGGCCATCGCCGCGCCGACCATGGACAACGCCCCGTCCAGCTCCGAAGGCACTGGGATCCGTCCAAAATAGAGAATCACGGCCACGACACAAGCGATAATGATTGGGCTCTTGGCCACCCGTTTGATGGAAAAACGCCGTCCCTTGACCATGTTGTGCTCACCAAAGGTGAAGAACGCCAGGTTAAAGATCAGGTTGCCGGCTACTGAGCACAACAGTCCTTCCGTCCCGTATAGCTCCGTGACGATCGGCAAGCCAATGAACGTCACATTTGGGAAAACCACCAGGTTGACGAACGCCCGCCGGGTGTCCCCATCCAGCGGTAGAGCCTTGGACGCCGCCCAGGCACTAATGATCGCCAGGACAAAGTAGACCACCGAAATCAGCGCTGTGGTGCCAATCGACTTGGCTAGCGCCGGCGAATATCGCTCCGAGGCGGACACGACAATCGCGAAAGGGGTGATCACTTGCATCAACAGGCGGCCAAGATCCTGGGCGAACCGCTCCGACACGAACCCCGAACGCCTCAGGCCAAAGCCCAGGCCCCCAGCCAAAATGACCTTGGCGCCAATGCTGATCAGCGCGCCCATTGACCGCCTCCAGCCAACGGCAGGTGACCTTGACGGATGATTTCCGCCAGAGTCTCCGCTGAAGTCAAGTTCTCCCCCAATCGGTTCGGTTTGCCCGCCCCGTGGTAATCCGAAGACCCGGTTTCGAAGAGCCCCAGCCGCTGGGCCAGGTCCCGCAGCCGCCGGCGCTGTTCCGGCGGATTATCACGGTGCCTGACCTCTAGCCCAGCCAGGCCGGCATCCGCCATTCGCTCAATAACTGAACTGGACACTATCCGTTGGCGACCGGTGGCACCGGGATGAGCGAATACCGGCACTCCGCCAGCCTGGCGGACCATTTCAACCGCCGCCTCAGCTTCGATCGCCCCGTAGCGGACATAATAGGGGCCGGATGGGTGCAAGAGCCTGTCAAAGGCCTGCGCCCGGTTCGCCACCACTCCTTGGGCCACCAGTTCGTCGGCAATGTGGGGGCGGCCAACTGGACGTCCGTCGCTGGCCCGTGCGGCGACATCGGCCCACCTAATGGGGAAATCCGCGGCCAGACGCATGACCATGGCTTGGGCCCGCTCCCACCGGGCGTTCCTGACCTGGCTCAGCATTTCCGCTAACGGCCCGTCAGAGGGATCATGGAGATATGACAACAAATGTACTGTGATTCCATGACTGCGTGCGGAAACCTCGGTGCCGCGCACCAACCCCAAATCTAGGCTCGCGGCCGCGGTGGCGGCCTCATCCCAACCAGCCGTCGAATCATGATCCGTCAAGGCCACCACATCCAGGCCCGCGGCCTTGGCTTGGGCCATGACCTCGGCCGGCGTTTCGGTGCCATCCGAGGCGCTGGAATGGGCGTGCAGGTCAATCCGCATGGCTTCAATCTTCGCATCCGATTGGGCTGACCGCGTTCGCCCAGAAGCCTCGGAGCGTTTGCCTATGATTGTCGGCGTGGATGACCAGCCTTTAGCCGAACGCAATGAAAACCGTTCCCGCCGTCCCATTTCACCGGCCTTCAAACAGTTCATGACGGAGCAGTGGGGCCCGGCCGTGCCTGAACCAACTACCGCGGGCAAGCACCCATCAGCCGATCCGGCCGCCATGCGGCGCCAGCGCCTAGCCAGCCAATTCCCTGGTGACCGGCTGGTTTTCCCATCCGGACAGCCCAGTCGCCGCTCCAATGACACTGATTACCCTTTCCGGCCACACAGCGCCTTCGCCCACTTGACTGGCCTGGGCATGGACCGCGAACCGGAAGCCGCCCTGGTCCTTGAACCAGTCGAGGACACCGAAGCGGCGCTCGGCCAGGGCACTGACACCCATGAGGCGGTCCTCTACCTGCGGCCCGCCGCCACCAGAGACACCCCGGAGTTCTATTCCGACTCCCGCTACGGCGAATTCTGGGTTGGCCGGCGGCCATCTCTGGCGGAACTGGCCACCTTCACCGGGATTCGGACCGAGCACATCGATCAGCTCCGCGACGCGCTGGCCAAGGACGCCGGCCAAGTCCAGCTTCGGGTGCTGCGGCAGGCGGATCCATCTATCACCGCGCTAGTCGACCAGGTCCGCGCCGAATCTGGCACCACACCACCGGAACCAGCCACGGGCCAAACCGAAAGCGCGGATGCGAAACTGGCGGAGGCGGCATCGGAGGCACGCTTGGTCAAGGACGCCTACGAAATCAGCCAAATGCGCCTGGCTGTAGCGGCCACCATTGAGGGGTTCGAGAGGGTGGTCCGGGACCTGCCCCAAGCCATGGCCCATCACCGCGGCGAGCGCGTCGTTGAAGCCAGCTTCGAGGCCGGAGCGCGAATAGACGGCAACGGCCTGGGCTATGAGACCATCGCGGCCGCCGGCCCCAACGCCACCACTTTGCACTGGGTCAAGAACACCGGCCCGGTCAGACCCGGCGAGTTGTTGCTCTTGGACGCGGGCGTCGAAGCAGATTCGCTTTACACCGCTGACATCACCCGCACCATCCCCGTTTCCGGCCGCTACAGCGCCATCCAGCGCCGGGTTTGGGAAGCGGTTGTTGACGCCGCCGATGCCGCCTTCGCCACTGCCCGCCCCGGCAACCGTTTCCGGGACGTCCACGATTCAGCCATGGAAGTGATAGCCCAACGGCTCGAAGAATGGGGTCTGCTGCCGGTCACCGCTGAACAGGCCCTGAAGCGGGATGGCCAACAGCACCGACGCTGGATGGTCCACGGCACGTCCCATCATTTGGGGCTTGACGTGCATGATTGCGCCCAGGCCCGGGAGTCGCTGTATATGGACTCCATCCTGGAGCCGGGCATGGTCTTCACCATTGAGCCAGGCTTGTACTTCAAGCCAGAGGACCTGGCGGTCCCCGAAGAGTACCGGGGAATTGGTTGCCGCTGCGAAGACGACATTTTGATCACTGCTGACGGGGCGGAGAATCTCTCCCAGGCGCTTCCGCGCCGGGCCGACGCGATCGAAGCCTGGATGGCGGCGTTACTACCTGGCTGACCCTGCGGGTCACCGGCCCGTGGTCACCTACGCTTTTGTACCAGGAGTGCAACATTCCTGGTTGCGGTGGTGCCCTAGGCTTGACTCATGAGCCCTTCGCGCCGTGTGTTCGTGGCGCGCCTAGCAGGGACAGCCGTCTTCGACCCGATTGGAGACCGCGTCGGCTGGGCGCGTGATGTCGTTGTCACCATTGGCTTAAAGGGACGCCCTAGGGCCATAGGCCTGGTGGTGGAGGTGCCCGGCAAGCGACGGGTCTTCTTACCCTTTACCCGTGTCACATCAATCGACGCCGGGCAGATCGTGTCAACCGGGCTGGTTAATATGCGCCGCTTTGAGCAGCGGCCAGTCGAAACTCTGGTAGTAGCTGAACTGCTGGACCGCCGGATTGTCCTCAATGATGACCGTCACGCCCTGATTGAGGATATCGCTATTGAGGCCCAGGCCGTGTTGCGCGGCGAATGGGAAGTCACGCAATTGTTCGTCCGAGTGTTTGAAGGCGGACGTGGGATAGGCCGGCGGCGCGGGCCAACCGAATTGATCGACGTCCGCGATGTACCAGATCTGGCTGGCCAAGCGGATGTCCAAGGGGTGGGACAGTTAATGGCGTCCTGGGGGGACATGAAACCCGCGGACATGGCCGACCTGGTACATGACATGCCCCAAGCCCGCCGTCTTGAAGTTGCGGCCGCGCTTGACAACGACCGGCTGGCGGATGTGCTCCAGGAATTGGGCAGCGATGACCGCTTGGAGATCGTTGAGCACCTGGGCCGCGCCCGCGCGGCGGATGTCCTCGAGGCGATGGAACCGGATGACGCGGCGGACCTGATCAACGAACTGCCAGAAAGCGAAGGGGCAATCCTGCTGGCCATGATGGAACCCGGCGAAGCCCAAGATGTGCGCCGGTTGCTGGCCTACGGCGAGAATTCGGCCGGCGGACTAATGACCACTGAGCCGGTGGTGATGCCTCCCGAATCACCAATAGCCCAGGCCCTGGCCGCTGTCCGGCGCCATGACTTGTCGCCAGCTCTAGCCTCCATGGTGTTTGTCACACGGCCGCCTTCGGAGACGCCCACCGGCCGGTTCTTGGGCGTGGTGCATATTCAGCGGCTCCTGCGTGAACCGCCGCATCAGGCCATTGGGACCATTGTGGACACTGACATAGAGCCACTCAGCCCGGATGACCCGCTCGGCCGAGTGACGCGCCTGATGGCGACCTACAACTTGATCGCCTTGCCGGTAGTCGATTCAGACCGCCGGCTCCTGGGCGCGGTTTCCGCCGATGACGTCCTGGATCACCTGCTGCCAGAAGACTGGCGCTCCGGTGACGATGACGTCACGGACCAGTCACTCGGACCCGCTGAGGAGGTGGACCATGGCTGATCGGCTCGACACCCCACGCGACAAGAAGAGAACTTGGTTCGAGCGGCAACGCGAAGCCAGGCGCGGCGACCGGTTCGGTGCCGGGGCCGAGGCCTTCGCCCGCTTCATGGGCACAGCCCGCTTCTTGATTTGGATGACCCTGTTCTGCATGGCCTGGCTGGCCTGGAACTCTTGGGGCCCTGAGGACTGGCGGTTCGATACGTCCAAGTACGGATTTACGGTCCTGACTCTGGTCTTGTCGCTTCAGGCTTCGTATGCGGCACCGCTGATCCTGCTGGCCCAGAACCGGCAGGATGACCGTGATCGTGTCACCGCTGACCGCGATCGCATTCAGGCTGACCGCAATCTGGCGGATACTGAATATCTGGCGCGAGAGGTGGCCGCGCTGAGGATCGCTCTGCAAGAAGTCGCCACCCGCGATTTCCTGCGTTCAGAGTTGCGTGATCTTCTGGAGACTATCGAAGAGCCCCGCCAGACCGCTGCTGCCAGCTCCGGCAATGACCTTTCCGCCGATGATCCCGCCCGGTCGGGTAGTCCGGCCAACCAGCAGCCCCAGCCCCCTCACCGCGGGCGACCGGATCAATCCGGCGAATCCGGCCCGGCCACCCCTAAGGCCAAGAGTAAGGGCAAGGGCAAGTAGAATTGGCCCCCGTGCCTACACCGACGCGCGAACAAGTCCTGGCCGCTTTGGCGACCGTCACTGACCCTGAGATTAAGCGCCCAATCACCGAACTGGACATGGTCCACTCGGTTGAGATTGGCGAGGCCGGCGCCGTAAGCGTCGAAATCCTCCTGACCATTCCCGGTTGCCCCTTGAAGGATCGCCTCGAAAGCGATGTCAAGCGGGCGTTGGCCGGACTGGGCGGAGTGGGCCTGGTGACAGTGCGGATGTCCGTCATGAATGAGGAGCAGCGCGAAGCGCTGAAGACCAAACTGCGCGGCGGCAGAGCGGAGAAAACCATTCCCTTCGCCGGCCCGGATTCCAGTACCAGAGTGATCGCGGTCGCGTCCGGCAAAGGCGGGGTGGGCAAGAGTTCCGTCACCGCCAACCTAGCGGTGGCGCTGGCCGAATTGGGCCTGTCGGTGGGTGTGCTGGACGCGGACATCCAGGGCTTCTCAATGCCTCGCATGCTGGGAGTGGAAGACGAGCCGACCCAGGTCGATGACGTCATCCTGCCGCCCATAGCCCAAGGCGTGAAGGTGTTCTCAATGGGCATGTTGGTGGCGCCGGGCCAGCCAGTCATTTGGCGCGGGCCGGTTCTGCACCGAGTGGTCCAGCAGTTCCTGACGGATGTCCTGTGGGGCGAACTTGATGTCCTGCTGGTCGATCTGCCGCCCGGCACCGGCGACGTTCCCCTGTCAATAGCCCAGCTCATCCCGGGCTCAGCCCTCATAGTGGTGACCACGCCACAACCAGCTGCGGCAGAAGTCGCCCAACGGGCCGGGGCTTTAGCACTGCAAACCAACCAAGACATTCTGGGCGTCGTTGAGAACATGAGCTGGTTCGAGTCCCCGGATGGCACCCGAATTCAGATCTTTGGCGAAGGCGGTGGCGCCCAGGTCGCGGCCAATCTGACCGCTGCCTTAGGCGCGGACGTTCCGCTTCTGGGGCAGGTCCCTCTAGACCAGGCGGTGCGGGAAGGATCAGACGCCGGCGCCCCAGTCGCTGCGTCCCATCCCGGTTCGCCCGCCGCCACGGCCTTCCATGCGATCGCCGCTCGGATCGCCCAAACCGGAACCGGGAACGGCTCAACCCGCTAGCGCGTGAACCCTGTAGCCCGCAGGTCCTGTTCAATCGCGCCGGCCCGGCGCAGCACCGGCTCAAGGAAGTTGGCCTGGATCTCCTCAACCGACTGTGCCAGCAGCGGCACGGACACATTGATGGCCGCCACCGGATATCCCGAAGCGTCACGGATCGGGGCAGCCAACGCGCGCAAGCCAACCTCAAGCTCCTGATCCAACAGGCACCAGCCCTGGTCCCGCACCCGATCCAATTCTTCACGCAATGCCCCCAGGCCGGTGATGGTGTAGGGGGTGCTCTTTTCTAAGGTCAGGTTCTCCAACTGTTTGTCTAGTTCAGCCTCCGGCAGGAAGGCCAGGATCGCCCGGCCCATCGAGGTAGCTGCGGCCCGGAAGCGAGTGCCAACGTTGATGTTCACGGACATTATCCGTTTCGTTGCTACCCGCGCCACATAAACAATGTCTCGGCGGTCCAGCACAGACACCGAGGAGGCCGCCTGAACCTGGGCGGCCAATGATTCCAGATGGGGCATGGCAATTTCCGGCAAGTCCATCGAAGAAAGGTATGAATGCGCCAATTCCAGGACTGCCGGACGCAATGAAAAACGGCGGTCGTGGGAACGCACATAACCAATCGACTCGAGCGTTATCAAGAACCGGCGGGCGGCGGCCCGTGTCAGACCGGTGCGGGCCGCGACCTCAGACAACGTCAGTTCGGGATGATCTCCGTCGAACGCTTTGATGACGCTCAGACCCCGTTCAAGTGATTGCACAAACTCGCTCGGGCGTTCTTCCACAGCGCTATCTCCTTCTTCGGGCTTCAATGCCCAAGATTCTAGGCCCTCCAGCCGGATGCCGGCCCATTCCGAGCCAAGGCCGGCCAGCCGCGGCGCGGTTCGACGCGACCCGCCAGGCCGCGGGCCAGTGCGTCAGTAGACTGACTGGTAAATGCCTTCCAGGTCCTGAACTACGACGGGCCTCGGGTTGCCCGGCGTGCAAACGTCCGCGTACGCGGCGCCGGCCAGGGCCGGCAGGTCCTGCCTCTTGGCGCCTATCTCTCTGAGTGTGGTGGGGTTGCCAAGGTCTTTGGTAAGCCGTGCGACGGCATCGACGGCCGCCCTACGGATGTCCACCAACGGCCCCCGCCGAGCGTCTTCAACCCCGAAAGCTTCAGCGATGTCGCGGTACTTCTCGCCGGTGTATTCGGCGTTGAAGGCCATCACCGGCGCCAACAAGATCCCGTTGGCCACCCCGTGGGGAGCACCGTAAAACCCGCCCAAAGGATGCGCCATGCCGTGGACAATCCCCAGGCCAACATTCGAATAGCCCATCCCCGCCACATACTGCGCCAGCGCCATGTCCTGCGCGGCTTGAGCGTCACCGTCCACGGCCTTGGCTAGTGACCGGACGATCACCTGTATGGCTTTGAGGTGGAACATATCGGACAGTTCCCAAGCGCCTTTGGTGGTGTATCCCTCGATCGCGTGGGTCAAGGCGTCTAGCCCAGTGGCGACTTTGAGCGCCGGCGGCGCAGTGGCCATCATGGCTGAATCGACAACCGCCAGCACCGGAATGGCATGTGGGTCCACGCATACAAACTTGCGGGCTCTCTGCCGGTCCGTGATCACATAGTTGATAGTGGTTTCCGATGCCGTGCCGGCGGTTGTCGGAACCGCCACGATTGGCACGGACGGGTTGGGAGTCCCTGGCGTTCCTTCCAGCGAGCGCACGTCTGCGAACCTCGGGTTGGCAGCCAGGATCCCGATCGCTTTACAGGTGTCCTGCGGCGAGCCGCCGCCAATGGCGATCAGCACGTCCGCTTTGGACGCCTTGAATGCAGTCAGACCGGCGGCGACGTCTTCGGTTGGCGGATTCGGCGCGATGTCAGTGAACAGCTCATAAGGGAAGGACGCTCGGTCCAACCAAGCGAGCACTTGGCCGGTCACGCCGGCCTCGACCAACTGCTGGTCGGTAACCACGAAGGCTTTGGCGAAGCTACGGTCCTTCAGTTCTTGAGGGATCACCGCGACCGCGCCGGCACCAAAGTAGGCGGTCTGATTCCAGATCATGCGGTTGGCCATAATGCTCTCCTTAGTCCAGATGATTGGGCGGCGGCAGGCCGACGGCCGGTCGTCACATAATCACCTCTTGATCCCGTAACGCTGCAATCTCTTGGTCGGTGAAGCCCGCCTCCTGGAGCACTTCATCGGTGTGTTCTCCCAGGCGAGGCGGTGCGAGCCGGGCGGAGACCGGCGTCATCGACAAGTGCAGAGCGGTCTGGACCAACCGAGCGGTCCGTCCCCCCTCTACTTCCATATCGACGAAGGCGCCAAGCTCCTCCAAGACTGGTTCGGCAGCGATTTCCGGGATCGTGTTGAGCGGCACGCAGGGCACACCAGCTATGTCCATCCGGTCCAGCACTTCCTGGGTCGTTAAGGCCGAGGTGGCGGCGGCGACGGTGTCGTTAAGCTCCGGCCGGTGGGCGTAACGGTCTTTGAGGGTAGCGAAGCGCGGATCTTGGGCAGCTTCCCCAATCCCCAGGCCCTCAGCACAGCGCTGCCACATCGACTCGTTGGCGGAGGTGATGCAGACGTAGCCGTCCCTGGTGGGATAGGCCTGATTGGGTATGCCCAGTCGGTTGGATGTCCCCCACTTCTCAGGGACCCGTCCCGTCATCCAGTAGTCGGTCAGGAAATGATTGAGATAGTTGAGCTGGCCCTCAATCATCGAGGTGTCGACCTTTTGGCCCAGTCCCGTTGACTCACGGGCGTGCAACGCGGCCAGGATTCCCACCACCAGGTACATTCCGGCCGTCAGATCGCAGACTGAGGTCGGATTGCGGACCGGTTCGCCGCCCGGCTCTCCGGTGATGGACAGGAGGCCAGAGAAGCTTTGGATCGAAAGATCATTGGCCGCCCGGCGGGACATTGAACCAGTTGAACCGAATCCGGAGATCCCACCGTAGATGATCCGCGGGTTCCGGGTCGAAACCTGGTCGTAGCCCAGCCCCAAGCGTTCCATCACGCCGGGACGGAAGTTGTGCATGATGACATCGGCGGTTTCGGCTAGTCGCAGGATCATTGGCGGCCCGCCAGGGTGCTTCAGGTCAACTGTGATGGAGCGCTTGTTGCGGTTGTGGGCCAAGAAGGGTGGCCCAGGCGACGGATCGCCTTCATCTACGCCGTAGTCGCGGCATTCGTCTCCCCGCCCGAAGCGTTCCACTTTGATTATGTCCGCGCCCAGATCTCCCATCATTTGAGCGGCGAACGGCCCTGCGAAGACCCTGGTCAAGTCGAGAACGCGGACACCGCTGAGCGCCCCGCTCAAAACGGTCACGGCGTGCTCACCACAACCGAGGCGCTACCCACGGTCAGCTTGGTGCCTCGGCTGTTTTGGGACCACACGTCCATCACGTACTTGACCCCTTGTGGCACAGGCTCAGCGGCCGTGATTTCCAGTTTGCAGGTGATCGGCTCGCCCACTGGCGTGATCTTGATGTACTTGGTCCGAAGTGCGCCACGTTCAAGATAGTGGTGGCCAAAGGTCTCGGTCAGCAGTTTTGAGATCCAGTTGGTGGTGTGCATGCCATCAGCGATTGGACAAGGCAGGCCCTGCGAAGCGGCAACTTCTTCAGACGTATGGATGTTCCGCTGGATTGGCTTCATCTCACCCGCAGCGGCGGTCATCAAGGCGATCGAGTACCAGCCGGTACGCCGCAGGGTGATGGGACGAGCCGGGGCAGCGATCACGTCACCGACTGAGAATGTTGGAACAGACATCACTTGACACCAGCCTTCGGCTTGTAGGACAACAGGGTGAGATCGTCATAGGTTGTGACCAGGCGGCCTTCGGCCGTCTCGACCCTCAACCAGTAATGCAGGTAGTCGCCGCCGCGCTTCTGGTAGCGCTCGGCGATCCCTCCGGTCACCACGAGTTCTTCACCGACGAAGGCGGGTGAATGCTGGACGCAGTTGTATTCGTAGTGGATGCGTGCATCGTCGGTGTGGACGTTCGCCACCCGCCGTTCAAGGTCGCAATTGGCCTCCAGGATCTTCATCTTGTCGGCATGAATCATGGTTGGTGGCCGCACTATCCGGTCATAGGGAAACGTTGGCGAATAGTGCCATTCCGCTTGGTCCTCTTGCCCGTGCGCATACTCTGAAACCGACTCCTCGGTGAGCACATACCGCACGGGTTTGAAGACGTCACCCGCTTCGAGATCGGCAATCGTCTTGCCCAGCATTTCAAGGTCCTTTCACCGCCCCAGGCGGACCGGATGTTCGTCTGCCGCACATTCGTGCGGACTGTGATACACAAGTCTTCCACCGACGCCCGGCGCCGTCAATAGGGAAACGCGGCCCGGACAAGGTTCAAGCCTCCAGAATCACCGCCAGCCCCTGCCCAACGCCAATGCAAGCTGCCGCCAGCCCCCGACCGCCGCCCTGGGCCTTCAAGCGATGGGCCAGATGCCCTATCAGCCGCCCCCCGGAAGCACCCAACGGATGGCCAATCGCCAAAGCTCCCCCATCCACGTTGACCTTGCCCGGGTCCAGGCCATCCCACAACCGCAGGCAACCCAATGACTGGGCGGCGAAAGCCTCATTGACCTCAACCAGATCAATGTCATCCCAGGTCAGGCCCGCCCGCCCGAGGGCCTGCTGTGCGGCCGGAACCGGGGCTATGCCCATCAGGTCCGGCTCATTGGCCGCTACCCCGCGCGAAACTATCCGCGCTAACGGTTCAGTTGGCAAGGCGCCTTCTGCCCCCAGCAGCACCGCGGAAGCGCCATCCGAAAGCGGCGAAGAGTTGCCGGCCGTGACCGTGCCGGGCTGCCCAGGACCGCGGAAAGCGAGCCGCAGAGCCCCCAGCGCTTCAAGAGTCGTATCCTCCCGGATCGATTCGTCACGAGCCAGACTCGACCCGGGCACCATCACCGTATCCGTCGCATAGCGGCCCTCTGCCCAGGCCACTGCCGCCAGGCGGTGGCTCCGCAAAGCGAAAGCGTCCTGATCTGGGCGCGAAATGCCAAGCAGCTCACTGACCCTTTCGGCCGTCTCCCCCAGCGGCACCGTCCACTGCAGAGGCATCCGCGGATTGACCAACCGCCAACCCAAGGCGGTCGAAGCGAGCGCCTGGTCCCCAGACGGGAAGGGCCGGTCCGGCTTGGGCAGCACCCAAGGCGCCCGCGTCATCGATTCGGCTCCGCCCGCCACAATGACCGAAGCGTCACCGGTTTCGATTGCCCGAGCGGCCTGAATGACGGCCTCAATACCGGAGGCACAAAGCCGATTGACGGTCACCCCCGGGACGGTCACCGGAACCCCAGCTAGCAATAACGCCATCCGCGCCAGGTTGCGGTTCTCTTCTCCGGCGCCGTTGGCGTTGCCAAAGATCACATCATCAATGGCGCCGGGGTCCAGCCCCGGATTGCGTTCCAGCAAGGTTCGGATCACCAGCGCGCCTAGATCATCCGGACGGACCGCGGCCAGGCCCTTGCCATACTTCCCAAACGGAGTCCGCACCGAATCGTAAATGAACGCGCTAACCAATTGACCTACCCACTTTCTTGGAGGAATCGCGGGCCGCCGTCAGCCGGTGCCCAGAACAATCAATGCGAAAGATGCCGCACCGGGATCCGGAGTGCCGATTGACCGGTCACCATGGAGTTTGGAACGCCCACGTTTGGAGGAAAAGGCGGCGGTTGCCTGAGCCGCTGCGTCAGCGGCCCTCGCCGCCGCCCGCCACGCCCCAGCCAGACCGTCCCCCGCCTCCACCCGGGCTGCCAGGGCGCTGGCGAAAGGCAGGACGGAATCGACCATGGTCTTGTCGCCGGCACGCGCGCCACCCCGGCTGACAATCCCGTCCGCAAACGCTCGCACCGCCCGCACTGCTCCCGCCGCGTCCGGCACTACCTCATCGCCCAACTCTCTGGCGGCCGCCTCCAGTCCTGCACCCCAAAGCGCGCCCGAGGTCCCACCGGCGCGTTCTGACCAAGCCCGCGCCGCCTCAGCCAACACCGTGCCCAAGCCGGGCCCTAGAGGCAGAACCACCGCGACGGCATCGGCGGCGGCTGTGCAGCCAACCACCATCTGAGCCCCGTGATCCCCATCACCAGCCACCGCGTCAATGGCCCCCAAACGATCTTCATTGGCGGCCAGAATGTCCCGGGCCAGGCCAATCTTCGCCGCCAACTCGACAGCCAGGGCGGCCGAACCGGGCGAGCCGGGCCGGACCGGGGGCCGCTCCGCCACTCCTACCGGCACGCTGGCACGCGACGCCCTGAGAGGCGGCTGCCCTCGCGTGAACGACGCAACGTCCGCGGGGGCCAGCCAGAGGGTTTCCAGCTCATCATCTAAGTAGGTGAAAGACACAGACAGCCCCGCCATATCCAAACTGGTCACCTGTTCGCCCACCACTGGCGCGACGGGTTCCATACCCGCATCCGCTAGACGTTCAGCGACCCTCCGGTAGATGATCGACAATTCGTCGTACTTGGTCGCACCGAGCCCGTTGACCAACACTGCCACACGCCGGCCAGCTTCCGGCGGGCGCTCCTCGAACAGACCGTCAACCAGTAGATCCGCCATTTGGTCGGCGGTGCCGCAGACTGCCTCAGCGGTGCCAGGTTCGCCATGAATCCCTAACCCCACGGCCACGCGCCCGGGCGGGATGGCGAACATGGGCTCCTTGGCACCGGGAAGCGTACAACCACCGAAGGCCGCGCCAAAGGACCGGGTGGCACGGTTAGCGGCCACCATGACACGTTCAACTTCGTCCAGGCTCTGGCCCGCTTCCGCCGCGGCACAGGCCATCTTCAGCACGATGAACGCGCCGGCTATACCGCGACGGTCCAGATAGTCTTCGGTTGGAGCGGAGACGATGTCGTCCGTGACCGCCCGCATACGGACGTCAACTCCTTCCTCACGCAATTTGACGGCGGCCGCTCCGAAGTGCAGGATGTCCCCGGCATAGTTAATGGGGGCGAAGAGGATGCCGCCGCCATTTGAGGCCGCCTTGGAAACTGCCATGATCTGTTCCGCCGAGGGGGAAGAGAAGATGTTGCCGCAGACGGCGCCATGACCAAAGCCCACGCCAACCCAGCCGGCGAAGGCCGGGAAGTGCCCTGATCCACCGCCCATCACCACCGCCACTTGACCTTCAGGCGCCTGGGCGGCCCGGACCACGCCGGCGTCCGGTACGGCCAGCACCCGACCAGATTGGGCAGCGGTGTAACCCGCCAGTGCCTGGGAAACGAACTCGCGCGGATCATTAACTAACTTGGTCATGGCCGTTCAGCCACCTTCGGGGATGGAATTGGATATGGAGTTGGTAAGAGGTTGGGCAGGGGCTCAGAGAATAGGACGGGGGCGCCGGTGCGCTCTTGGAGGTAATCTCTGCCAACCCCGGGCGCCAGTGTCCGGGCCAGGAGCCCTCGGGGCGTGACATCGATTACGGCCAACTCGGTGACCACAGTGTTGACGCAGGCCATAGCCGTCAGCGGCAGGTCGCACCGCCGGACAATCTTGGGACCACCATCTCGGCTGGTGTGTCTCATCATGACGATCACCCGGCGGGCGCCCACGGCCAGGTCCATTGCGCCGCCAATCCCGGCCAGGCTTCCCTTGCCAGCGCTCCAATTGGCTAGATCGCCGTTGGCGGCCACTTGATAGGCCCCCAATACGGTCGCGTCGAGGCGACCGCCGCGGGCTATGGCAAACGACACATCATGCCCCACCACTGATGAGCCCACGACCAACCGGACCGGTTCACAGCGGGCATCAATTATGTCCGGATCTGGCCGGTCCGTCGCGGCCAACGCCTGATAGCCAATCAGACCGTTCTCACAATGGAACATGATCTGCTGAGCGGGATCCACGGCCGCCGGCACCATCACGGGCATGCCGACTCCAACGTTCACAACCGACTTGGGCTCAAGCAGGGCCGCCACCTGACGGGCCTGCTCTAGTTTGGTCCAACCCGGCAGTGCGTTCACGCCCCGCCCTCCTCGACATAGATCCGGTCCACGAAGACTCCGGACAGATGCACGTCATCGGGGGCTATGGCACCGGCCGGAACCAATTCCTGGACCTGCACCACAGCCGTCGCCGCTGCCATGGCCATCACGGGATTGAACCCTCGCGAGGCGTAGCGGAAACGTAAGTTCCCATATGGGTCGGCCTGGCTGGCTTTGATCAAGGCGAAGTCGCCATGCAACGGGTCCTCCAACAGGTAGGTCCGGCCACCCATCTGGCGCGTCGCCTTGCCCCGCGCCACTTCAGTTCCCACGCCGGTGGGCGTATAGAACCCGCCTAGGCCGGCGCCCGCAGACCGCAGCCGTTCCGCCAGGGTGCCCTGCGGAATGACCTCAAGAGCCACCTGGCCGGCATCCAGACGAGCCCGGAACGCCGCTGCCCCGGCGTGGACCGGGAAGGTTGTCAGCACCCTGGCCACGCAGCCGGCCCCGAACAGCTCCCCGGCATCCCCTGGTACGCCCATGCCACAGTTGTTGGTGGTTATGGTCAGATTTCTTGGCCGCAGGCGGGCCAACGCCAGGATCAGTTGGTCCGGGACGCCAATTCCGCCCCAGCCTCCAACATGCACGGTCATGCCGTCGCGTATGCCAGCCACCGCGTCCGCCGCGGTAGCCACAACCTTTGACGTCTGGGTCACGACCTTTACCTGCGCCTTCTATGGGAGCCGCACGGTGACGGTTCCGTTCACTATCCGCACTTTTGTGCGCTCTACGAATCATGGTGGCACCGACCGCGCAGACTGTCAAGGAAAACGAATGTCGGGCGCCGCGCGCCCGTGACCTATTGACGGCCCAACAGGGTCCATGCCAGACTTGTTCCACGCTCCGTACGCTTGTGCGCTGAGCGAACTCGGGTGAAGACTTGCCGGGAGGGAGCACGATGCTACGCCGAAGTGGTAACCGTACGGCCTCGCCTCATGATGGGCCGCAGGGCTCGCCAGCGCCGCTCGGCCTTGCCCAAAGCGGGGCCGCGGACGCCGGGACGGTGCTGCGTGCCAGCGGAATCTCCCAGACCTACGGACCAACTAAAGCTCTTACGAATGTCGATTTTGCCCTGCGAGCAGGTGAGATAGTAGGGCTCTTGGGGGCAAACGGTGCAGGCAAGTCGACGCTTCTGAACGTCATCGGCGGCACCGTCACCCCGGACCAGGGCGAGCTCTGGATCAGCGAGAGCCCCGTCGACCTCTCGACTTACGGCCCGCTGCGATCCCGGCGGGCCGGAGTACAGCGGGTATTCCAGGAACTGTCGGTGTTCCAGAACCTCTCGGTGACCGCGAACTTCTCACTGACGGCCGAATCCGGAACCAAACTGAACAAGCGCCTAGCCCAACGAGAGGCCAGACACCGGCTCGACGCCGTGTTCCCGGGCAACGGCATATCGCCCCGGGCAGAGCTGGCCGCCATCCCCCTAGCCCAGCGCCAAATGGTCGAGATAGCCAGGTCCAGCACCGAGCGGTCGCTCAAGGTCCTAATCCTTGATGAACCCACGTCGGCACTTTCCGCCAAGGCGGCATCTCAGCTTGGGGACTACCTACGGCGCCGGGCGGCCGGCGGACTGTCCATAATCTACGTCACCCACAAACTCGATGAGGCTCTCCAGCTATGCGACCGAATCGTGGTACTCCGCGACGGCAAGCTCCACTGGGAAGGCGACGGCCCAGGGCTAACCCGGGAAACGCTGTTGACCCACCTTGGCGCAGCGCCAGAACCGTCCCCCGTGCCAGAACCGGACGGCCCAGCCGTAGCCGGCGGCGCCAGCCATTTGTTGACGGTCAAACTGCCGGGGCGAGACCAATCCGCCCCCCAAGAAGTAACCGTTGGCCAGGGCGAAATCGTTGGCCTAGCCGGCCTTGAGGGCGCCGGGCAGCGCCCACTGCTACGGGCCGTCTTCCAGCACCGCCGGTTCCGGCGGCGCCAAGTTGACCTGCACACCAGCACCGCATACGTCAGCGGGGACCGTCAGCGCGAAGGCGTCCTGCCGCTTTGGACCGTTCTGGAGAACGTTGGTGTGTCCGCTCTGCGGCGCACATCGACGGCCGGGTTCGTCAACCGGCGTCGCAACCAATCGATAGCCATGCGTTGGCTCGAAGAACTTGGTTTACAAAACCGGGCGCACTCCCTCGTTGGCGAACTAAGCGGAGGCAACCAGCAACGAGCGCTATTTGGCCGTGCCCTGGCCAGTGACGCCGGCCTGCTGCTCCTCGACGACCCAACCCGGGGCGTCGACGCCGCCGCCAAAGGCGACATCTACGAGATGCTCAAATCAGCGCGGGCAGACGGCAAATCCGCCCTGTTCTACTCAACGGAAAACGCCGAGTTCCAGCAGTGCGACCGGGTCTACGTAATGGCCGATGGCGCCCTGTCCGCCGAGTTCACGGGTGAGGCCGCCACAGAGGAACGGATAGTCCACGCCTCCTACGCCGCCGCCGGACAAGACACGACCGACCAAGACCGTCAACAGTCCTATCCGGCTTGGTTGGCCAGCGCCTGGCCAATCGCCAAACGGGCGCTGCGCTGGGGCCCAATGCCGGCAGCCATACTCTTCCTGGCCATGCTTGGAACCGTTTTCACGGTTCAGCCAAATGCCACCAACCCGGCCATGCTCAACATGCTGTTGCAGTCATCAACCGTCATGGCGGCCGCCGCGATGGCCCAGATGATGTTCATCCTGGGCGGCGATTTCGATCTTGGCCTGGGCTTCGCGATCGGATTCGTCAACGTGGTGGCGGCCACCTTGCTGACCACCAACCCCGCGCTGGGAGTGGCGGCACTGGTCTGTGTGGTGGCCGGTTACATCCTCATGGCACTGCTGGTGGAGAAATTCGGGATCCCGTCGGTGGTAGTCACACTGGGGGCGTCATTTGTCTGGCTCGGCCTGGGAATGCTGCTCCAGCAAGTACCCGGTGGATCCGCGCCCAAGTGGCTGACCGGTCTGATCAGAATAAAGACGGCCCCAATTCCCCAGAACGCTTGGGTGCTCATAGGGCTCGCGGCGCTGGGAATTCTGATCGTTTCAGTATGGAGGTTCAGCATTATCCTCAAAGCCCTCGGCGCGAACCGCCGGACCCTGTCCGACCTGGGCTATTCAACCGCCCGCGCTCGAATCATCCTCTACGTTGTGGCCGCCCTCTTCGTCGTGGTGGCCGGGCTGCTTGTGGCCGCCCACACCACTTCCAGCGACATCAACGCGTCCTCGGCGTTGACTCTGTCATCGGTCGCGGCTGTAATAGTTGGCGGCGCCAGCTTTTCCGGTGGCCGGGTGTTCCCGCTTGGGGCGGTCTTGGCCGCCGTTGGCCTATCGTTGATCTCGTCACTGCTTGTGTTCATTGGCGTCAATTCACAATACTCAACAGCCGTTGGCGGCATAGTGCTGATAGCGGTCCTGGCCCTGCGAGCCGTGACTGACAGGGGTGCGAAATGAACCCGCTCACGACATCCCACGACCTAGTCCACAGCCCAATCCGCGACCTAATTCACGCCCCAGCTCGCGGCGCGGCCTGGCGCCGGCTGTTTTCACGCCCCTGGACGGGCGCACTGGTCGCGGCAGCCATGCTGTGGTTCTTGGGTGGCCTGTCATCGGGCGGCCTGAGCTTGCGGTTCCTGGCCGTCAACGCCACCGCAGCGGGCTTCTTGGCGCTAGCGGGTGTGGCCCAAATGACCGTCATGGCCTCTGGCGGAGGATCCTTCGACCTGTCGCTCCCATACATAATCACGCTGTCCGCCTACGTTATGTCCGCCGCGTCCGGAGGAATGCTTGGTGGCAACCAAGCCATAGCCGTGCTGCTGAGCTTGGCGGTGGGCCTGGGCGCCGGAATGGTCAACGCCCTGCTCGTTTGGTTCCTCCGGATTCCGCCCATGGTGGCCACTCTGGCCTGCGGATACATCCTCTACAGCCTGATCGTGGGTATCCAGCGATCAAGCACCTCCGTGGCCGGCGGGAGCTTACAGTCTCTGCTGCGAGCGCAGGTCTTCGGCTTCACTGGGGCCCTGGCGGTCTGCATCGCGACACTGGTCGCCATGTGGGTCTTGCTGCGGCGCACCCGGTACGGCTACTTCCTCCATGCCATGGGCCAAAACCGCGAAGCTGCCAGACTGTCCGGAGTGCCCCTGGGCACCATGACCCTGATCACATTCTCAGTGTCTGGCCTGTTGGCCGCCTGGCTGGGAGTACTGATTTCTTCCTTCCAAGGCGCGCCTTCGACGAACCTCGGAACCACTTACCTAATGGGTTCGGTGGCCGCAGTTGTGGTTGGCGGCACAAGCATCAGCGGCGGCCAGACCTCCGTCTGGGGAACCACCCTGGGGGCGTTCGTCCTCACCTTCGTAGTCACCGACCTCATTGTCTGGCAACTTCAACCAGGCTTCCAGCATCTCATTCAGGGACTCATCGTGATCGCCACGGTCGCGGTGACAAAGCTGGCCGAAATCCGACGTGGCACAACACGAAGTAAACAACACACGGCCCAAGAAAGGGGCTCAAAGTGACTACTATCCCTCAACCCATGAGAAGAATCGTGATCGCAGCGGCGGCCATCGCGCTGGGAATAGGCGGGCTGGCCGCCTGTGATTCTGGCGGAGATGATTCGCCCTCCGGCGGAAAGAACTCCGGAGCGCAAGCGGAAGACCAGGAACCCATGAAGGGCAAGCCGATCACCATCGGAATCAGCCAGCCGTTCATGACCAACGCCTGGCAGCAGGCCTTGGTCGTCTCAGCCGAAGACGCCCGCGACGCCCTCAACGCCGCCGGCTATAACATCAAGCTCGAAATCCTCGACGCTAACTCAAATCCGCAGACGCAAGTCCAGCAGATCAATGACCTGACCCTCAAGGGGGTCGACGTTCTGTTGGTCAATCCCGCTTCCGTCAGCGCCCTCGACGGCGCGATCGAAGCGGCCATCGCGGCGGGAGTGCCAACGATCTCCTTCGCTGATGGCCCAGTCACATCCACCGAGCCGATCGAGCTGGAATTCGATGTCGCGGGCGGCCAAGAGGCGATCGCCCGGCAAACCTTCGACCTGATCAACGGAAAAGGCAAGGTCCTGAACATCCGCGGTGGTGCTGGATCCGGAGCCGATCCGATCTGGCAGTCAGGTGTAGACGCTGCCCTGGCGGATTACCCAGATATTGAGATTGTCGCGGAAGTCTTCGGCGAATGGGATGAATCAACCACCCAGCAGCGGGTTTCGGGAATCATGTCCACGCTCCCTGAGGTTGATGCCATCCTGACCCAAGGACAAATGGGTTATGGCGCGGCCCAGGCCTTTCTGGCTGCCGGACGGGAGGTGCCGCTCCAGATCTTCGGCACCCCGGGCGTCGAGCTGAAATTCTGGCAACAACTTAACAAGGACAAAGGCTATGTCACCAAGGCCAGTTCATGCGACGCGGGGATCGGATCAATCGCCGTCAATGTGGCGGTGGCTCTGCTAAATGGGCAGGACGTTCCGAAGCGCATGAACGCTCCCTTCATTACCATTGAACAGACTGATCTTGATCAGTTCATCGTCGACATGGAGGACGCGGGAGTCGATTCGGCGTTCAAGAACTACGATTACCAATGGACTTTGGAGAACATCCTCACTCAGGACGTCACCGTTCCCTGACGGGGGCTGGCCGGCCGTGTCCGTCCGCCGGAGGGGCACGGCCGGCCCCAAAGACCGCACTAGCTAGAGGAGCGATTATGCGCGACCTTCCCGCCTACGATCAATTGCCCGTCGCCAGCGGCCAGCCACCCCATTCCGCCTGGGGTCTGTGGGGCGCCCACGATTCGCGTGGAACAGTCAACGTCCTTGGCCCCGGGGACGTACTCCGCGCCACGGCCGAAGTCCGCGAAGGAACGGTCTTCTCTCTCAACTGGGACTTGGAGTTGCCGTCGCCGCCGTTCTTTGGGCGGCGCGCCCTTGAGCATCACATTGAGCCCCTCAACCCCAACGCCTTCGACGATTACTACAACCGTTTCTACCCCCAGGCGTCCAGCCAATGGGATGCTCTGTCGCACGTCCAGCATCCCGAACACGGCTATTACAACGGGCGCACCGGGGCCGAGTTCACGGGCCAGCCGGGTTCTCCTAACGGTATTGACGCCTGGAGCGGCGGCATAGTGTCACGTGGCGTCCTCCTCGACATGCCGGAGTATTTCGCTTCCACGGGACGGAGCTACCGGCCAGATGAGAAAGTCGACATCGAACCGGATGATCTCGCGGCCGCCGCCGCCCGGCAGGGCACCACCATCAGCGACGGGGACATACTGTTGATCCGTACTGGCTGGCTGGGTTGGTACATGTCCGCCAGCACCGACCTACGGATAGCTTTGGCCGATGACGCCGCCGGAGCCCTGCGAATAGCCGGACTCAGCGGTTCGCCCGACTTGCCGCGATTCCTTTGGGATAAGGGCGTCGTAGCGGTCGCCACGGACAACCCCACTTTCGAGTCTTGGCCACGGCCGATGAAGGTCGGTGATTACCAGCATTTCGACCTGTTGGCGCTACTGGGCATGCCGATCGGCGAACTGTTTGTGTTGGATTCCTTGGCTCAGCATTGTGCCGCGGATTCCCGATACTCATTCATGTTCACTTCGGCGCCGCTCAATAAGGTCGGTGGTATTGGATCGCCTCCCAACGCACTGGCCATCAAATGAGGAGCGACTAGACGTGACCCACAGCAACGTCATCCACCCGCTTTGCGTCGGGCTGTTCGCTGGGCCGGTTGACCAGGACAACCAATCGGCCGGAACAGCCACTTATGTATCGGCGATGTTTGAGTACCTAATACTGGGCTCAGGCGTCCCCATACTGGTAGATACCGGCACGTTATCTGAGCAATCAGCGAGCGAGCGCCAGCACCGCGTCCTTCACCGACCGGCCAATATGGACCCCGTAAGGGTTCTTGAGCCCTTTGGTCTGACGGCCGGGGACATCGGGATTGTTGTCAACACCCACCTGCATTGGGATCACTGTTCCGGCAATGATCGCTTCCCGGGCGCCCGGATATTGGTTCAGCGCGCGGAGGTCGCCCACGCGATCGACCCGCTGGCGGAACACCGGCGTTTCTACGACAAGATCAGCGGCATTACCCCGGCCTGGCTCGCGGCGTGGGACCGCGTCCAGGCCGTCGATGGCGACTTGCGGATAGCGCCCGGAGTCACGCTCATCGCGCTGCCCGGCCATTCGCCCGGCTCCCAGGGAGTGCTAGTCGAGACGGCCAACGGCCGGTTCTTGATAGCCGGCGACAATGTCAACACTTATCACGACTGGATAAACCGCCAACCGCCACGAGTCATCGTCAGCGAAGAGGCGTGGAATCAGTCAGTGCGCCGGATCGAAATGCTGGAATGCGAGGTCATTCCCAGCCATGATTTGGAGCTGGTTGATCATCCCCCATTCGGCGCCTAATGCCCTCGGCCGGAGATTCAGGTGGGGGGCACTAAACCGATTCTGGCTCTCGCATCAGCCGGTAGGGCTGGACTTGGCCAACGCCGGGAACGGCCGCCGGCCCCTGGGGCTCAAGCTCCAGCCCAGGCTGCCCCGCCAAGGCCTCGGCGGTAGACGAGTCGACCAGCACTTCACCCGGCGCCGCTAGGCCAGTCAGCCGCGAGGACAGGTTCACGGATGGCCCAAAAACATCGCCGAAACGTCCCAGCACCCGTCCCCAGACCAGCCCAACACGCGCCGGAGGCGTGCGGCCGTCCTGCCCGATCTCCTCCGCCAGGGCCAGCGCGATCAGCGCGGCCCGGAGTGGCTCGTCGGTCACAAACATAATGCCGTCACCCAGTTCCTTGACCACTCGCCCACCTCCGCGCGAGACGATGTCGCGGCAACCGCGCATGAACGCCTGGACCAGCAAGTCCAATTCGGCGGCGTCAAGTTTGGCGGAAATGGCTGTATAGCCCACCAGATCCGCGAAGCCAACAGCCCGTTGCAGTGGCAAGGCCTCTGGGGTGGGAACGCTGCCTTGGGGCCCAAGCTCGGACACGGTCTGGCCTACCCGCCGGATGATCCGCGACAGATGGGCTCGCCAGGCGTACATCATCTGTTCTTCAAAAATGTCGGCTAAGTCAGCAATTTTGTCCAAAACTACTAACCTCGCGGACTCGGCGTCTAGGGAATGCCGTTCGGCGGCATCGTCCACCAAGGCCTCAAACTGCCACCACGCCAACCGTTCGGCGGTGTGGGAAACCGCTCGCAGCAATTGTGTCTCGGTTTGCCGGCCGAGCACGCCGTAGGCCACCACCTCATAGGCGGCGATGATCGCATCAACGTCCTTGACAGTCATGACTCGCTCGTCATCCGCCGGCATGGCCAGGCCCATGGAACGCCAGAACGCCGCGATAGTTTCGCGGTCCAGCCCTGTCGCTTCCTGGACCTCCAGCGGTGTCAGCAGCCGGGGCGCGCCCACGATCGCATCAGCCCGGTCCTCGGCGGTCGAATACTCGCCCCGGGCCAGCTTGTTTTCGCGGTCATCGGGCACATCGACAACCTTATAACTCGGGCGCTGCCAGCCGGGCCTCACGGGCTCGTCGCCAGTCATCCTCAAGCAGCTCACCAGCGTAAACGTGGTGCCTCGTGCCATCTGGCAGGATCAGCTCGAGGGCGCCATCCGGCCCTATCCCGACCGCCTCACCGCTGAGCACAGTTCCGTCGGCCTGCCGCACGGCGGCCGGAACACCCAGAGTAATCATCCGTCCGGCGATCTCTTCGCGCAGCCGGGGATCGCCGCGGGCCCACCGCTCGTAGCCTGAGGCAGCCGCACTCAACACCGCTATGGTCAGCCAGGTGCGATCCACATTGGGCGCACCCAGCACAGCTAGAGACCCAGCTTGCGGCTCCGGGAGTTCACTTTCGCTTTGGTGAACGTTAAGTCCGATGCCGACCACGACGTCCCCTTCCCGTGTCAGGCTGGCCAGCACTCCAGCCACCTTCCGCCCGGCCACCATCACGTCATTGGGCCATTTCAGCCCCACTCCCCCTTGCCTGCCCGGTGATCGCGGCCCTGGCGCCAATACCAGGTCTAGTGTTTCTACCGCGGCCAGCGCGAAGGTCAACCCCAGAAGAGTCGCGGGCAGGGCCCGGTGCCGGGCCTCACGCGTTGACCGGCGGAACAGGACTGATGCGATCACTGAGCTTCTAGGTGGCGCCAACCAGTGTCTGGGAGTGGGCTCCAGGGGATGCATGCGCCCGCGACCGGCGCTTTGATGTTCGGCCAGCAGGGCGGTCAAGTGCGCTGGGCGGCGGCTGGCCGCGCGGCGCGATAGTTCGGCATTGGTCGAATCAATCCGCTCCATTACCTCCACCCGCGCGTACGGCCCTTGGGCTATCAGCGCTTCGCGCAAACGGGCGGCGTCGAGTGGTGGATACACCCTGCCAGCCTATGCCGCCCGCCGCGGCGAGCGGCGGCCGCGCCCTGAGACAGAACCACGCTCCCCAGATTGGTGCCGCCCAGTGGCAGACACTTGACCCCGTGGACCGATTTACTGATGAACCCATTGACCCACCCTTCGACATGTACCAGAACCCGCCCGAGGATTTGCTCTCCCCCGGCGACCTGGACCCATTGGACACAGACTACGATCCGCCGGACCGTGAACCATTGGCCGCGAAGCGCCTGTGGGAACAGGGCGTTCACGAGTCCCTCGACCAGCGTCTGGGTGATGAACAACCCGAAGTTTGGGACATTGATTCCGAGCTGGTGGACACCCGCCGGGCGGGCCGCCTTGAGTCCGTCACGTCCGCTGGCGTGACGGATATCTTCGCCACAGATGATGGCTTGGACGGACTAGGTGCCTCCGCGGAGGAAGCCGCCGTTCACTACGAGAGTTGACGGCCATGCGGCGATTGACGGCGGTTTACCGCGATTCACCGCGACAACAAAACAGCCCGGCCCCAGCGCCTAATCTGGCGCTAGTGTCGGGTTAGGTAAGTGGTTGATGGGTCGGGTTTGATTTTGGGGATTATCTGTGCGGCTGTCTTGACCCATTGGAATGGGCGGCAGTCTTTGTTGTAGTGGTCGACGAATCG
>JAIRXP010000040.1 GCA_031268215.1 Bifidobacteriaceae bacterium
CGATTCGTCGACCACTACAACAAAGACTGCCGCCCATTCCAATGGGTCAAGACAGCCGCACAGATAATCCCCAAAATCAAACCCGACCCATCAACCACTTACCTAACCCGACACTAGCACGAAGACCACCACAAAGCCCAAGAACACAGTCAAACACTTGTGGCGCGCAAACCAGCGCCAAGGCAACGAAGGCCGCTGTCAGCTCCTTCAGTCTTGGAAGCGATCGGGATGCCATCAGGGTTCCGGTCGACCGGGGACGGGGACAAGACACGCCGCGGTGCAACGGTCTGAGACAGATGCTACCAACCCCTGCGGAGGGACACAGCCACCGGCACAGGCGAAGAGCCAAAGCTGACAGTTCGCGCTGTCCACACCGTCAACTGGCGCTCAAACTGGCTGGGGCGCGCCGTCGACTTGACAAGTGGTTAGGCGGCGTGGCACACCTGACGCCGTCAGTCGTCTCCTTACAGAAAAAGGCAATCGTGGCCCGAACACGCTCACGTATGAACATCGCGGTACTCGCTCTGCTCTTGGCTCTTGCGGTCACGGTCGGCACCACGCGAGGGCTACCAGCGGTCGCCCTCGCCGCGTCGGCGGGGAGTGGCTCAACCGCACAAAAGCCTTCGGCGCAGAGCGACAGCGTTCCGGCGCTAAAGGCCGGCTGGATCGCGTGCGAGGTTCATTCTGACAATCCGCACTACTCCAACGGGTCAAGAGGAGTCATCGCCAAAGACCGTGGTACCTGCACGAGGTACGGTGTCGGGCTCGCTTCAACTGTGAAGGTTGGACTCAAGTCGACTATCACGCTCAATGGCGCGCTACGGGCCAGCCGGACCGGAACCTTCTCCATCGCCACCGACAGCAAGGAGAAGACCTACTATGTCCCTGCTTCCGGGAACGCTGGTACCGGCCGTGGCAAGTGGGTACTACTCAACACTGTCACCAGTGTCTCACCGGCCGCCTTTGCGACAGGAATCCAGTTCGGGAGGACAGTGAACGGCTATATCGGGCCGTGATTGGCATCTACGTCCATAGGCTGTCTTGTGTGCCCTGATGTCGCTCGTGACCATCATTTGGGCCGACAGCGGCGGGATCCTGGTCAGGAAGTCGTGCAAAGGGGAGTGCATCTGGTGACAGCTGGCTCGGGGCTGGCCGGGGCTCGCGGCGACGCAGCTATGCGTGGACGTTGGCGCTCCCGGGGGCGGGGTGGTGCGCTAATGGTCATCGCTGGGGCGTGTGTCGTTGGTGCCTGCGCCCCAACCGGTGGTGTAGCTCCCCTTGAAGGGCCTAGCACAGCAGACGGCGCGGGGCAGCAGGAAGCCGCGACTGTTGTCGTGGAGTGCCTCGTGGACCGAGGTATCCCGGCGAAGTGGACCGAGGTAGACGGGGAAATCTATCTCGACTTGGAGACCGACGCGGCCTTCCTGCTTTGTACGCCCGAGGGAGCATGTACCGAATCAACGGGTCAAGAGGGTGACTCTGAGGCGGCAGATCGCCTGTTTGCCGAAATGGAGGAAAAGGTCAAGTCTCCTGGCGCCAACGCCGCGCGTCTATTCCTGGGGGCAAAGGACCGCACTGACGATCTCGTTGGGTGCATAGCCGGCAGCGGCTACGAGGCTCCAAGCATGCAGGCAATGGACCCGCGCGAGGAGCTGGCGGCCAAAGCGGAAAGCGCGGCTGTCACTAACGTCTGGATAACGTGCGCGCGCGAGCATGGGCTCCCGCAGTTAGAAGATGTGCCGGCACCGGTAGCGGACAACTTGGCCACCTGGCCAACCGCCCTACTCCCGACGAAGTTGACAGTTCCAGAGTTCACCGCCTTACTCGAATTGTGCCCGGTAATCCAGGCCGTTGGCCAACGCGGGGCCGAGACGCCCGGAGCTGGCGTGAGTTCCGGTGCTGGGGATGAAGTCGCGGTGCTCGGGTTCGATTGTCCGGGCTGGCGCGGGGTCGCCGCCGAGACCTCCACGACGAGTTCGGAGATGGAAGCGCACCTCGCTGAACTGAGCGGTGTCCTCGCAGGCTACCTTCCGGACTCTACAGACACGCCGTCGGGGATTACAGGTGAAACCCAAACCTACTAGCACGACCGCACCCCCTTTCCGGACCTGCCGCAAGGCGGCGCAGCCCATGCCGGGGAACGATCAAGTGGGTCCAGACGTTCGAAACGCAGAGCCCAGTGCAGTCGCTGCCGGGTATCTTGGTGCTTCATGGCCGACGGAACTCATGTGATTGCCCAGCTAGTGCAGGTGCCTGCGGGCACGGTCGCGGAAGTGGCTCCCGTTTACTTCGTTACTTACCTGTCCTCCGTCTCGCCTGACCTCGAGGTCTTGAGCAACGAGGAGTCGTACCGCGTTCACGGTGCAACGTCCGTCATTGAGGTGATCGAGTGGGCACGGGCCAACGTACCCGATGAGGCGAAGCTCCTGCTGGTCGAAGTGAGCGTCACTCGTGATGACAGCGACGCCCCGCACCACCGTTCGCGGGTCTGGTACCGAATGCCTGACACTATCTGGGCCCGCGCAATGGGACGCGGCTACACCTACTGACCGCGAGGGCCAGGTACGCGCTGCAAACAGGAACTGAGCAGGCGCTGACTGCGGCAAACAGACGCTGTCTTAGCGCGTTCACCACTCGTCAATCACAATTGAGATCGCGATGCGGGTCGCGTAACCAGGGTCCTCACCATCTTCCAGGTTGCCACCTGCCCTGACACTGAGCTCAAAACCGTCCACATAGCCCGACACCCAACAATAGTATTTCCAGCCGTAGTCATTCTCACCGGCCAGACAGTCCGCCCGTCCCACACTCCAATCCAGCCCGGGCAGCAACTCCTCTAGCTGGTCAATAGACTTGACCGGGGAATCAGAATCATAACCAACAGTCATCTGCGGACAACGGAAATCCCCACACCCAGCATTGATGAGAGTGTATTCGTACACCTTCTCAGCAGACACTTGCGTCCAGCCCTCAGGGATTTGCAGACTGTCACGAATCGCATACATTCGATCCATCCGGTCCAAACCCCGCCACGTGGCCCACCCACACCAACCACCGACCGCTAGCACGAAGACCACCACCGAACCCAAGAACACAGTCAAACACTTGTGGCGCGCGAACCAGCGCCGCTTAACAGGCATCAAACTACCCTCGCTGAGCTAAGAAACGGCGCCGACCACGGACTAACGCCAAGCCAATCACTCACCATTCCTCAATGACAATCGAGATCGCAATGCGGGTCGCGTAGCCAGGTTCCTCACCATCTTCCCGGTTGCCACCAGCACTGACGCTGACCCGAAAACCGTCCACATAGCCAGACATCCAGCAATAGTATTTCCAGCCAAAGTCATTCTCCCGAGCCAAGCACTCCCTCCCTTCAAGACTCCAATCTAACCCAGGCAGCAACTCTTCCAACTGGTCAACCGACCTGACCGGAGAATCGGAATCATAACCGACAGTCATCTGCGGGCAACGGAAATCCCCACATCCTGCGTTGAAGAGCGTGTAATCCTCTACGACCTCAGACATTTGCGTCCAGCCCTCAGGGATTTGCAGACTGTCACGAATCGCATACATTCGATCCATCCGGTCCAAACCCCGCCACGTAGCCCACCCACACCAACCACCAACCGCTAGCACGAAGACCACCACCGAACCCAAGAACACAGTCAAACACTTGTGGCGCACGAACCAGCGCCGCTTAACAGGCATCAAACTACCCTCGCTGAGCTAAGAACCGACGCCGGCCACGGACTAACGCCAAGCCAATCACTCACCATTCCTCAATGACAATCGAGATCGCAATACGATTTCCGTAACTAGGGTCATCACTCGCTTCCTGGTTGCCACCAGCCGTGACGCTGAGTTCAAAACCGTCCACATAGCCAGACACCGAGCAATAGTACTTCCAGCCGAAGTTGCTCGAGCCCGCCCGGCAATCCCCATGCCCCACATTCCAATCCAGCCCGGGCAGCAACTCCTCTAGCTGGTCAATAGACTTGATCGGTGAATCAGAATCATAACCAACAGTCATCTGCGGACAACGGAAATCCCCACACCCAGCATTGATGAGAGTGTATTCGTACACCTTCTCAGACACTTGCGTCCAGCCCTCAGGGATTTGCAGACTGTCACGAATCGCATACATTCGATCCATCCGGTCCAAACCCCGCCACGTGGCCCACCCACACCACCCACCAACCGCCAACACGAAGACCACCACCGAACCCAAGAACACAGTCAAACACTTGTGGCGCGCAAACCAACGCCGCTTAACAGGCATCAAACTACCCTCGCTGAGCTAAGAACCGGCGCCGGCCACGAACCAGCGCAATACCAGCTCCCGCGACCAAACCAGCGATCCCGGCCAACTGCCAGGTGATGGCACCGGTAGTCGGCAAGCGCCCAGATCCCGGGCTGCTGTCCGGGCCTTTGACGACTTCCAGCCCGGCGGTAACCGTCACCGCACCCGAACGGACCGCCACCAGATGCTGACCGAGCGTCGCATCTGAGGGGATTGACACAGCCAGGCTGAAGCCGCCGCCAGCACCGACGACCGTCGAACCCAAGGCAACCGGCGTCGAATGCAGCTCCACATCCACAGCCTCACCAGCCACAAAACCACGACCCGTAACCGTCACACTGCCGCCTGGTCTGACCTGAACCGCCGACAAGCCAACGCTCGGCGCCTCCGGCGTAACCGAACCGGGCCGCTGCGCCGGAATGGACGGCAATTGCGGAGAGGGTTTGCCACCGCCGACAGCCAACGTCACGTAGGCCGCCGGGCCAACCTCAGTATCAGCCGAGACCGGCGCCACCCCAAACTCAGCCTCCAATGAACGGTCGACCTCACCAACCACCACCGACCTGGCCGCGGGCCCCAACAAGCCAATATCAACCCCGCTATAAGTCACCAACCAAGCCTTACCAGGTGCGACCGCAGCGTCCCACGTCAGAGTCACGTCACTACCATCGCCATGAGCTTCTAACCCAACTGGGGCTACCTGACCCGGATCTTCCGCCGGAGGCGACCCAATCGTCACCGGGACCGAAACACTTCCAATCAATCCAGCGGCATCCGTAACGCGCAATTGCACGTAACCTTCGAACGGCTCGCCATAGACGTGGTCAACCACCGCCGGTCCATCCACCAGGTCAAAAACGCCATCGCCATCAAAATCCCAATCCCACTTGACAACCTCGGAATCGGGTGAATACGAACCCGAACCATCAAACCGCACGGACCCACCAGGTGACGCGTAGTACGCGTTCAACGCAAGCAGCCCGACAGGCCGGTTCTGGATACGGATAAGAGCATCCTCCAACGCCGCAGCCGCGTCGCCAGTGTTCACAACCACCTGCCCGGAAGTGGCCGCCGCCAATTCTTCATAACCACCAGCCTTATCCGATGGGACAACCGGGTACACATTCACTGGATCAATCGCCAACGACAGCGCCGCCACTTCTCCCAAAGTGGTTCCATCGACGCGGTCCGGGTCATGGTACGAAGCATCCGTTAACATCACAACCGCTTTAGTGGCGCCATCACGCCAGGACACCGTGTTCATGGTGTGCTTCAAAGCGTGCAGCAGAGCCTCCGGCTCGTCGCCACCACCGGTCACACTGATAGCGGCCAACTCAGTAGTGAATTCGCCCAAGTCTTGCTGAAGATCAGACCGGACCCGGGCCGTGAATACGTCGCCGCTATCCCGGTATTCAGCCAGACCCACCCGCCCGTTGGTGACCGCCACTACACCAGAAAGCGCCGTCGCGACACCACGCGCCTCCCTGATATCATCCTGCATTGAACCGGTCGAATCAACCAAGAACACAACATCAAGGCCGGTTGACCCACCCGGCTGGCTTACAGGAACGGGCGGACCAACGGGCTGTTTGGGTAGCACGCCGTCGTCATAAATACGAGCGACGGCCTCGGCCACCCCCTGGTCGATACCACTCCCCTCATTCGCATACGTGCGGTGGCCATCAAATGATCCCGGCCATTTCGAGGAACCGCACACAAAGTCTTTGTCGGCGCACCACAAACCAGTGTCTTGGTCCCAACTAGCGGGCAGATAGGGCTTACGTGCCCCCAAAGACCCGTTGTCGGTGTGGCAGTCCGGCACTTCCCGCCGCCATGGTGAATAGTCCCGCCCTGAACAGGCCGGGGCCCAACTCAAGAACCCGCCTTCGCCCTCCGGCAGATGAAGCTTAGGATCCCCAAACAGCATCTGGAAGACCACCCGTTCCCGCATCCAATCCGCAAACCCCTCAATATACGCGGTTCCTACTACCTGCGCACCCTGGGAATATCCGCCCAACACGAACACTGAAGCTGGGCACTGCACCGCCCGGTAGTAGACGTAGAGAGTCAGTTCTGAGGCACCCTCAATAACGGCAGCGCCGTAGGTGGCACCTTTACCGCCAGACAGCCAGGCATCCACACTGGTGCCAACTGCCTCCCAGTCGCGCGTGCCGATGGCCGGCGCCGGGTACTGGTAGCCGTCAATGCTTTCTGAGCCAAGCTCGTAGACATGCACGTCAGTGCCCAATCGGTCAACCAGCTGCTCGCTAAATCGCGCGAATTCTCTTGGACGATTCTCGGATCCGGAAGAAACCAAAGTTGGCTGGCCAGACCCACGGGCCCACACTGCTTCAACCGGCTTACATGCCGCTTCATAGGCGGCCGGCGCCGCCTCAGCTTCAAGTGACGGCCAACCAAACGCCGCCGCCGCGGCCAAGGCAGCAAAGATCGCCGCCAGCTTCTTCAGTCTTGGGAAGGATCGAGGTGTCATCGGGGTTCCTGTCGGCTGGGGGTGGGGACAAGACACGCCGCGGCGCAACGGTCCAGGAGAGATGCTACCAACTCCCGCGGAGGGCGCTTGCCACCACCAACTTTCCGCCTAGGGCTGGGGCTGGCGGGCCCGGCCGCCACCGGCCGGGCCACTAGAGTGAACCTGGTTCACAATTGATCACCATGCGAAGGATGCCGATGACCCACCCGAGCCAGACAACTCCCAGCCAGGCCGCATCCCCGGGCGGCGGAGGGGCACCAATCGACACGGTGGAACACGCGGCCGCCACACCAGACATGCCACAGCCGTGGCGTGAACTGGGGCTAAAGGAGGACGAATACCAACATATCCGCGAGATCCTGGGCCGTAGGCCAACCGGCGCTGAACTGGCCATGTACTCGGTCATGTGGTCGGAACACTGCTCTTATAAATCCTCCAAGCTCCACATCAAGCGCCAATTCGGCGCCAAGACCACACCGGCCATGCGGGAACGGCTGATGGTTGGGATTGGCGAGAACGCCGGCGTGGTCGACATTGGCGACGGCTGGGCGGTCACCTTCAAGATCGAGTCCCACAATCATCCGTCCTTCGTGGAGCCTTACCAGGGGGCGGCCACCGGCGTGGGCGGGATAGTCCGCGACATCATGGCGATGGGCGCGCGGCCGGTCGCGGTGATGGACCAGTTGCGGTTCGGGCGAATTGACCACCCCGACACGGCGCGGGTGGTGCATGGCGTGGTGGGCGGCATCGGCGGCTACGGGAACTGCCTGGGTTTGGCGAACATTGGCGGCGAAACCGTGTTTGACCCGTCATATCAGGGCAATCCGCTGGTCAACGCCACCTGTTTGGGTGTGCTGCGCCATGAGGATTTGCATTTGGCAAACGCGTCCGGGGCCGGCAACCTGGTGGTCATGTTTGGTGCCCGGACCGGCGGCGACGGGATTGGCGGCGCCTCCGTCCTAGCGAGTGAGACGTTCGAAAGCGACGGCCCCTCCAAGCGACCATCGGTGCAGGTCGGGGACCCGTTCCAGGAAAAGGTGCTGATCGAATGCTGCTTGGAGTTGTTCGCGGCCGGAGTGGTGGAGGGCATCTCCGATTTCGGCGCCGCCGGTTTGTCATGCGCCACTTCGGAACTGGCGGCGGCTGGAGATGGCGGCATGAGGGTGGACTTGGACAAGGTGCTCCTGCGCGACCCAACCCTAACGCCGGAAGAGATCCTCATGTCGGAATCGCAGGAACGCATGATGGCTGTTGTGAGCCCCGCGAATTGGCCGGCGTTTGAGTTGATCGCGCGCAAATGGGAGGTCGAATACGCGCCGGTAGGGGTGGTCACTGAGGACGAGCGCTTGCGGATCGACTACCGCGGCCAGCGAGTGGTGGACGTCGACCCGAAGACCGTTGCCCACGATTCCCCAATGTATGACCGTCCCTACACCCGGCCCGCCTGGCAAGACGCTCTCCAGGCGGACAGCCCAGACAAACTGCCTCGGCCGGCCGCTGACGCCGATCTGGCGGCGACGGTGGTCCAGCTCATCGAATCGCCCAATCTGTGTTCGCGGGCGTGGATCACAGACCAGTACGACCGCTACGTCCAAGGCAACACAGCCCTCGCCATGCCCGATGACGCCGGAGTAGTTCGCGTCGATGAAGCCACCGGCCTGGGGGTCGCCTTGGCAACCGACGGCAATGGCCGTTACACCAAGCTCGACCCGCGCGCCGGCGCCCAGCAGGCCCTGGCCGAGGCTTACCGGAACGTCGCCACGGTTGGGGCTGAACCCCTGGCGGTCAGCGACTGCCTGAACTTTGGGTCCCCCGAATCACCTTCTTCAATGTGGCAGCTAGTAACCGCCATGGAGGGCCTAGCGGATGCCTGCCTTAGCTTGGGCGTGCCCGTGACCGGCGGAAATGTTTCGCTCTACAACGAGACGGGTGAACCCGGCCGGATCGATTCGGCCATTCACCCAACTCCGGTGGTTGGTGTTCTGGGGGTGTTGGATTCGGTAGCGCGGGCCACTCCTTCGGGCTGGAATTCCGGCGGTTTGGTGGTCTATCTGCTTGGATCTTCCGCCGCCGAATTGGGCGGCTCGGCCTGGGCGGACGTGATCCATGGGCATTTGGGCGGCGTGCCGCCCGCCGTGGACCTGGATGCTGAACGGACCCTGGCCAAGGTGCTGATTGGCGCTTCGCGCCAGGGCCTAGCGATGGCCGCTCACGATTTGTCTGAGGGCGGGTTGGCAATCGCCTTGGCCGAGGCCTGCTTGCGCTACGGCGTTGGCGCCAGCGTCTCACTTGACCTCTTGACGGAGCGCTACGCTCTCACGCCTTTCGAGGCGTTGTTCTCTGAATCGCAAGCCCGTTCCCTGATCGCCGTGGCCCCCGGTTCCGCGGGCCGGCTGGTGGAACTGGCCGCTGAATCCGGCTGCCCGGCCGTGCGGCTCGGTGAAACGGGTGGTGACACTTTGTCCGTCAGTTATCCCGGCGGTAGCTTCAACTTGCCGCTTGGTGAGCTTCGCGAGGCTTCAAAGGCCACACTGCCGCGTTACTTCGCCTGACCGGCCCACGCGAGGCACCCTCCTCAGGTGTCTTGCGTCTCCTCGTTGGCTGGCGCCCCAGGAGCGGAGCGGTGCGAACCGGCCGGTGAAGTGCCATCAGCGCGGTCGAGTTTGGTTTGGTATTGCCAGATGGCGTTGCGCAAGCGCAACGGCGTGGTGCCCATGATTTGGGCGGCCTGTTCCACCAGCGTTAGGGCGTCCTGGTTGGACACCGCTTGACCGGTCGCGCCAGAGGCGAACTCGGCCAGCCAAAGATCCGGCGGGACTGTGCGAATCCCGCTGACCAGGAGCAGCCGTTCCCAGGTCAGACCGGAGTGTTGCGAGGGCAGTTCCAGCCACATCCGGTGGAAGTCAAGGAACGGCTGCGACTTGCGGGCGTAGCCGTCACGCAGTTGGGCAGTTGTCTCGACTAGGGCCGCGACCGCGGCCTGGCCGCCCCTGAGAACGAGCTCCGCTTTGTAGGGGGCGTCATCTCGCGAGTAGGCCCGCTGGTGGTTCCCTATCTGATCCATCCAGGCGTCCAGGCCAATGTTGAAGGTGCGGACTAGTTCTGGTGCGCCGTCTTGATCTCCGTCAGCCCCGACCCAACGGCGGAAGGTCCGGTAGCGCTCAACAATGCGGATCACCGTGGTGAATTTGACGCGCTCAGACCAGAGCGCGTCAATTATGCACTCGGCCAGCGAGCCAGGATAGGTGGCTAGCTGGGTCCATTTGGCTTGTGCTGGCAGGACGTTCTGGGCCGCGTCCACGAAACGGTTCAGTTCTCCGGCGGTCAATCCGGCGGCCAGGCCGGCCGGTGTCCCAGTGGTCGTAGTGGTCATGCCAGCAACCTAGGCACCCAGAACGCGGGGCGCGGAGTCACCATGCGAAATCCCGTATTGTGATCCACGTCACACCAAGTCTCTGCCCAGAGCTTAACGGCACAAGTCCGTCCCGGCTCCGGAGACCGATCCCGCATCAAGCACCAATAGACGGGCCACGGGCAGCGACATCTGGGCTCATACCTCGCGCTAGTCAGCCCCCAGCAGGCCAGACCAAGCCGGCGAGGTATCCCCGGAAGGTTCACATGGCGACCCAACCGGGCCGCGCGTTGCCGCCGCGAGCCCTGCGGTCCAGCCTGGACCCAACATCAACCGGGCATCGCCGCCAGTCCCCGGTCCTGAGGATCACCTGGCGCTTCGCCCGCCAATTCAGTCAACTCGGGCCGCCTTGGAGCGGCACTGATCAAGGAGGATCCCATGGCCACCACCCTGCCGGCCAGTCCCACATCAAGCACTCAGCCGACAAGCGCCAAACGCTCGTTGAAGACCGTGGCGCCAGCGGTTCCCCTGATCCCGCCGGCGGACATCCTTGAGACACCGCCGGATCTGGAAAGCGCCGTCCGGCAAACGCTTCACCATGCGGTCTCCCCGCCGCCTAACAGGCCCGACGCCCCACCGGACGGCCACCCGGAGGCCGGCATTGGGTTGGCCATCGCCTACGTGGCCGCGTACCTGACCATGTACGTGGCGCTGATGACGCCCGTCATGTCAACGCTGGCCGTCAAAGTCGGGTCACTAACCACGGATTCGGGCAAGGTCGTGGCGTTGTCGCTGGTCACAGGAGTAGGCGCCTTCTTCGCCTTCGTGGCGAACCCGATTGCCGGGGCCCTGTCTGACCGGACCTGTTCCAAGATGGGGATGCGCCGGCCGTGGCTATTCGGTGGCGTGCTGGGCGGGGCCATAGGCCTGACAATGATTGGCTTGGCCACTCATGTCTGGATGGTCGTACTGGGTTGGGCCATAGCCCAGGCCTGCTTCAACGCTACCCAGGCCGCCCTCCAGGCGATCTTGCCAGACCAGATTCCCTCGCGCATGCGGGCCAAGGTCTCCGGCTGGTTGGGCGTGGGCCAAAACGTCGCCCCGCTGATCGGTATCGCTCTGGCCTTCTGGTTCGCTGATTCCGGCCTACCAATCTCGCTGATGATTATTGTCCCAGCAGCACTGGGGGTGACCGGCGTCTTCATCTTGGCCTTCATTCTCAAGGACCGGATGCTGCGTCCAGAAGAGGTTTCCCGGTTCAAGCTCTCCAGCTTCATCAAGGGCTTCTGGGTCTCACCAAAGCGGTTCCCTGACTTCGCCTGGGCCTGGCTGGGCCGGTTCATGATCTTCTTTGGCTTCGCCTCCTACAACAATTATCAGGTCTATTTCCTGCAGGACCGGTTTGGCTATACCGACGCGCAAGCGCTCAATTGGCAACTCAAGCTGATGGTCATCCAGGCGATCGCCTTGACCGCAGCGGCCGCCGTAGGCGGCCAATTGTCAGATCGAAGCGGGCGGCGCAAGATCTTTGTGGTCATAGCGGCCGTGCTGGCCGGACTGGGGCTGGCGGTATTCGCCCTGGCGGCGGACCCGTCCGTGTTGTATTACGGTGCGGGGTTGTGGGGCCTGGGCCTGGGCGCCTATCTGGCGGTGGACATAGCTCTGGTGACGGATGTACTGCCCAACGCCAGGACCGAAGCGGCCAAGAATCTTGGGGTCTTCAACATAGCCAACGCCTTGCCGCAGTCGCTGGCGCCGGCTGTGGCACCGGTCTTCTTGGCGGTTGGTGCAACTGCCACCATGCCCGCCAATTACACCTCGCTGTTCCTGATGGCGACAGTCTTCGCGCTTGTTGGAGCCGCCACAACCATGTTCATCAGGGGAGCCAAGTGACGCCCAACAACACAGCGAGACCGGACCGGCGCGGACCAGGTGCCCCCACACCAGCGACCAACACCGGGCATCCCCAAGCGGTCGGATTCGAGCGTATCGACCAGCTACTGGCCGAGCTGACTCAGGATGAAAAGCTCGCCATGCTTGATGGACTCGACTTTTGGCGCACCCAGCCCGTTGAACGTCTAGGGATTCCGGCCCTGATGCTGACGGACGGTCCGGCGGGCCTGCGCAAGCAGGCCGGCGCGGCGGATCATCTGGGCCTTCACCGTTCGGTCCCAGCCACCTGCTTCCCGGCCGCGGCCGGCCTGGCGTCATCGTGGGATACCGCCCTGCTCCACGAAGTCGGTCAGGCGCTTGGGCAAGAAGCCCGGACCGAGCAGGTCGCGGTGGTGCTGGGTCCGGGTCTAAACATCAAGCGCTCGCCGCTCTGCGGCCGCAACTTCGAGTACTTCTCCGAGGATCCGCTCCTGGCCGGGGAATTGGCCGGGGCCATGGTTCGCGGCATCCAGAGCGAAGGGGTCGCTGCTTGCCTGAAGCACTTCGCCGCCAACAACCAGGAGACAGACCGGATGCGCGTCTCCGCGGACGTGACCCAGCGAGCCTTGCGCGAAATCTATCTGGCCGGTTTTGAGCGAGCCGTCACCACCGGCCAGCCTTGGACGGTCATGGCCGCCTACAACCGGATCAACGGCACTTACGCTGCCCGTTCGCGCTGGCTGCTGACCAGCCTGCTGCGCGACGATTGGGGATTCGACGGCCTGGTCATGTCGGATTGGGGCGGTACCGACAACCGCGCCGCGGATCTCAAGGCCGGGCTTGACCTTGAGATGCCAAGCTCGTCTGGGGCGGGTCAACGCGCCGTCCGCGAGGGTTTGCATCAGGGCCGCGTTACCATGCCCGATGCCGACCGGGCCGTCCGGCGCTTGCTGTGGCTTTCGGCCCGCACCGGTCAGGCGGCCGGCCCAGGCCAGACTTATGACGAAGCCGCTCATCAGGCGTTGGCCAAGAAGGCGGCCATCCGGTCAGTTGTGCTGTTGAAGAATGAGGGCGGTTTGCTCCCGCTGGACCCCGCGGCCGGCGGTCCAATCGCCGTGATTGGCGACTTCGCTCGTCACCCGCGCTATCAAGGAGCAGGTTCCTCAGCGGTCAACCCGACTCAGCTCGACAACGCGCTGGACTCGATCATTGAGGTGGTAGACGGCCGCCGGGAGGTCTTCTTCGCCGCTGGTTTCCTGGCCGAGGACCTAGCGCCCAATCCGGACCTGGTGTCGCAGGCCGTGGATGCGGCGCGGAGCAGCGAAGTAGCGATTGTCTTCTTGGGATTGCCGCCGTCTGATGAATCAGAGGGCTTTGACCGGACCAGCCTGGAGTTGCCAGCGCCGCAACTGGAGCTGTTGGAACAGGTGGCCGGCGGCAACGCCAACCTTGCCGTGGTGCTATCCAATGGCGGGGTTGTGAATGTGGCTTCCTGGCATGGTCAGGTGCCGGCCATCGCCGAAGGCTGGCTCCTAGGCCAGGCGGGCGGCTCAGCGACGGCCGATTTACTGTTCGGACGGGCCGCCCCTTCCGGAAAGCTGGCTGAATCGATTCCCCGGCGGCTTGAGGACACGCCCGCCTTTGGCAACTTTCCGGGCGAGCGGGGACATGTCCTCTACGGTGAGGGCGTGATGGTGGGCTACCGGTGGTATGACACCCGCCGGGTGCCGGTGGCCTACCCGTTTGGGCATGGGCTCAGTTACACGACGTTTGATTATTCAGCGTTGACGGTGACGGTGTTGGAGGATTCGGCCCGTCCGTCGGTGGAGGTCCGGGTAACCGTCCGCAACAGCGGCCGGGTCGCCGGCCGCGAGGTGGCGCAGATCTATGTTCACGACCCAGTTGCCTCCGTCCTCCGGCCGGAGCAGGAACTGCGGGACTTCGCCGTGGCGGAACTGGCCCCAGGCGAATCGCAAGAGCTGGTCTTTGTTCTAGGAGCGAGGGCTTTCGCCTTCTGGGACACCGGCCTGGACCGCTGGTTCGTTGAGGGGGGCCGCTTTGAGATCAGGTGCGGGGCGTCATCGCGCGATATCCGGGCCGCCGCGACTATCCAGCTATTGGGTGACCAGTTGCGCCGTCCCTTGAGCGTTGATTCAACCGCCAATGAGTGGCTGGCGGACGCCCGCCGCGGCCCTTGGCTGCTGGGCAAATTGGAGGGCTCAGCGTTCCAGGGCATCTTGGACGATCCGGCCGTGGCCGCCCTGATGGGGTCAATGCCACTGATCCGCCTGACCCGGTTCGCTGGTTTCCCGGTCGCTGAGCCAGACGTGGCGGTCCAACTACTGGCTTAGAGCCGGGCCGGTCCATCCCAGGTAACACCCTCACCGGTCCCAGCGGACACCTTTGGGAGACGGGCCCTGAATCAGGAAGACAAGGATGGTGACGCTTACGGCCATATTGAGCAGCCTGAACAACCTTGAGCCAACGCCAAAGGTCACATATCTGACACTTAGCTCCAAGATGGGAAGCGCCAGAAAAGGCAACAGGTACCAAGCACCGGAGTGACCGGAATCATGAAGGCGGCGCCAGACCAATGCCAGATTGGGTATGAAGGTCGCCAGCCCCCAGAGGAACAGTAAGCCCGGTGGCAAGAGCCACGCCATCATCCAGACCGCATCCGGCGTACCGTACGAATGAGCGGTACCCGCCCACCCGTAGAAACCGAGGCCGCCAAAGACGGCGAAACAAGCGAACGCCACCGTGACCACCAGAATGTTGACCAATTGGAACCACCAATACTCACTGGGTGAGGCGCGGCCGGAGAAGGTCGCATACTTCCGGAAGGCCCGTTTGAAGGCCTTGCCAAAGCCGATCCCGTAATAGGGCCGGTTGAGCGGCGGCTCGACTCCCGGGATGGGTGGCACGCTGATTGTCGGAGCATCGTACTGCACATAGCCGTACTGCACATGTTGGGGTGGGCCGTAGGGCGATTGATCCCGGCCTGGCCCGCCATATTGCGATGGGCCGTAGCCCACCGGACCATATTGCGGAGCGGGCTGGGGTGGCCCGTATGGCGACTGGTCATAGGCTGGCCCGCCATACTGCGACTGGGACGCTGAACCTTCGACATAGAACGGGTCCACGGAGCTGGGACCGGGCGCCGGTTGTCCGCTTGGACCGGCCCAACCGGATTGGGGGGGTTCTGACACGCTCGCTCCTCGCCGTTAATACTGATAGTTTCCGCGTGAGATGAGCCTACCGGCACCGCCAAGCGGTAACCAGGGGTGACGTCACGCACCAGGCCAATATGCGAGACGCCTACCGTTTCTAGGGCGAGCCGGCCGCCCAGGGAGCACAGTTGATTACCTCAGTTGACTTCAGACGCGGATTACGCCGACTCACCGGGCTGGGACGAGCGGGTTTATGCGGTGCCGCCAACACGGCATCGGGAAACGAAGCCCCCCCCCAACCGGGCGGTCAAACCAAACCTGAGCCGACCCGACTCAACTCAACTTGACGAACCAGTCAAGGTAGAGCAGACTTGAGTCCAGTTGGCTCAATGCGAGAAGAGGGAGCCATTGGTGACCGACTGGGCCACCGACCCACTATGGCGGGTCCGGCCAGTCACCCGTGGCTCTCGCACCGCATGAGTCAGATGGGCTAACAGAGCTAGAGACAACGAAGGGAAACCAATCATGGGACGAGCAGTCGGAATCGATCTAGGCACTACCAACTCGGTGGTCGCCGCCCTTGAAGGCGGCGAACCGACCGTCATCACCAACGCCGAAGGACAGCGCACCACCCCGTCGGTAGTGGCATTCTCCAAGAGCGGCGAAGTGCTGGTCGGAGAGGTCGCCAAACGCCAGGCGGTCACCAACGTGGACCGCACCATCTCCTCGGTCAAACGCCACATGGGCACCGACTGGACAGTCGACGTAGACGGCAAGAAGTACACCGCCCAAGAAATCTCGGCCCGGATCTTGGGCAAACTCAAGACCGACGCGGAGTCCTATCTGGGGGAAAAGGTCACCGACGCGGTCATAACCGTGCCGGCCTACTTCAACGACGCCCAGCGCCAAGCGACCAAAGAGGCAGGAGAAATCGCCGGCCTCAAGGTCCTCAGAATCATCAACGAACCAACCGCCGCGGCCCTGGCCTACGGGCTCGACAAATCGACCAAAGATGAATTGATCCTGGTCTTCGATCTAGGCGGCGGCACGTTCGACGTCTCGCTGCTGGAAGTTGGGAAGGAAGACGACGGATTCTCCACGATCCAGGTGCGCGCCACATCCGGCGACAACCAACTGGGCGGTGACGATTGGGACGCCCGCATTGTCGACTTCCTGGTTGGCGAGGTCAAGAAGTCCTCCGGCGTTGACCTGTCCAAGGACAAAGTCGCTATGCAACGCCTCAAGGAGGCCGCCGAACAGGCCAAGAAGGAACTGTCCACCGCGACAGCCACCACCATCTCCATGCAGTACCTGTCCATGAATGAGAATGGGCCCATCCACCTTGACACCAAGCTGACAAGAGCCCAATTCGAGGACATGACCAAAGACTTGTTGGACCGCACGCGTAAGCCGTTCGAGTCAGTCATCGCGGATGCCGGAATCCAGATGAGTGCGATCTCGCACATCATCCTGGTAGGCGGATCAACCCGCATGCCGGCCGTCGCCCAAATGGTCAAGACCCTGACCGGCGGCAGAGAGCCCAACAAGGGCGTCAACCCGGATGAAGTCGTGGCGATCGGTGCCGCCTTGCAAGCCGGCGTCATCATGGGCGAACGCAAAGACGTGCTGCTGATTGATGTCACGCCGCTGTCGCTGGGCATTGAAACCCAAGGTGGCTTCATGACCAAGCTGATTGAGCGAAACACCGCCATTCCGACAAAGCGATCTGAGATTTTCTCCACCGCTGAGGACAACCAGCCCTCCGTCCTAATCCAGGTTTACCAGGGGGAACGCGAATTCGCCCGCGACAACAAGGGGCTCGGTACCTTCGAGCTGACAGGCATCGCGCCGGCGCCCCGCGGCGTGCCGCAGATCGAAGTCACTTTCGACATTGACGCCAACGGCATTGTCCACGTCTCCGCCAAGGACCGCGGAACCGGCAAGGAACAGTCCATGACCATCTCTGGAGGGTCGGCGCTGCCCAAAGATGAGATCGATCGCATGGTCAAGGACGCGGAGGCCCACGCCGCTGAGGACAAGAAGCGGCGCGAAGAGGGCGAGGCCCGGAACTCCGCCGAGCAATCGGTCTACCAGACCGAGGCCCTCCTCCGCGACACCGGCGACAAGCTGCCAGAGGATCTGAAGACCGAGGTCAACGACAAGATCGCAGCCCTCAAGACGGCCCTCGAAGGCAGTGACATTGAACCGGTCAAGCGGGCTCAAGCGGATCTGACGTCCAGCGCCCAGAAGATAGGCCAGTTGGTCTACGCCCAGCAACAGGCCGCCGATGCCGCCGATTCGGCTCCCGGTAGCAGCTCCAGTCCGGACGGGGCTGGGGCGAGCGCCAACACCCAGGACGACGACATAGTCGACGCCGAAGTGATCGACGAAGACCAGGTCTGATGATGACTCCTTCGACCGGAAACAACCGGGGTGGCCGCTCCGCCAAAGCGCCGGCCACCCCGGCGTCCGGCGGCAAAGCCTCAGGCCCGCGCCGCCGTCCCCGGGTTTCCCAGGCCTCAGCGGACGCCCAGTATGACCTTGATCAGCACCTCGATAATCTGGATGAGGACTTGACCGTGGAAGAAAACCTTGGCGTAGATCCAGACGACTTGACTGGGGACGGCGGCCTGGAAACCAACGCCGAGGGCCGGCCCGTGATCCGTGACAACCGCAAAGTCGATCCCATTTCCGGCCGGCCCCGCAAAGGCCCTGACGGTGACCAGCCGGGAGAAGGTGGGCGCACGGCATCGGGCAGCTACCCACCGGACTTGACGCCAGGCACCGCCCAGGCCGCCGCCCGAGCCCTGGAAGACGAGGTGGTCGCCGCCGCCGAACTGATCTCAGCCCGGGAGGAATTGACCATCCGCACCGAGGACCTCCAACGCCTCAGCGCCGAATACGCCAACTACCGCAAGCGGGTTGACCGCGACCGTTCCGTGGCCGGGGACCAAGCCCGTGCTGATGTGCTGACCGCACTCATTCCAGTGCTTGATGACATAGACGCGGCGCGGAGGGCCGGAGAATTGGACGGCCCATTCAAAGCAGTCTCCGAGAAGCTCGAGGCGATCCTCGCCAAGTTCGGGATGGAACGCTACGGTGCTGAAGGCGAGCCCTTCGACCCCACCATTCATGAGGCCCTGCTGCACCAAACCGACCCGAACGCCACGGCCCCCACCATATCTGTGGTGCTCCAACCCGGGTACCGCATGGGCGAGAGGGTGCTGCGGGCCGCGCGGGTCGGCGTGGTCGATTCGGAGGACTGATATGGCCGGCCAGGACTGGTTTGAAAAGGACTTCTACAAGACCCTAGGCGTTTCTAAGACCGCTGATGAGGCGGCCATCAAGAAGGCCTATCGCAAACTGGCGCGGTCGCTGCACCCGGACGCGAACCCCGGCGACGCAGCCGCCGAAGAGCGCTTCAAAGAAGTCTCCGAAGCTTATTCGGTCCTGTCCGATCCGCAACAGCGCAAACAATACGACTCCGTACGAGCCATGGCCGCGGGCGGAGCCAGATTCTCCGCCGGGCCCGCTGGCGCCGGCGGCACCGGTGGATTCGACGACATGTTCTCGGGAATGTTTGGCGGTGGCCGAGCTCGCTATTCGACCGGCGGATCATCGCAGGCGTTCAGCCTGGAGGACATATTGGGGGCCTTTGGCGGTGGCGCCGGCGGTGGTGGTTTCAGCGGTTTTGGCGGACCGGCCGCCCCGGCGCCCGGCGCCGATTCGCGGGCCTCGGTCACGTTACCGTTCCGCGATGCGGTCGCCGGATCGACACAGATTCTGACGGTGGACGGCAAGTCCATGACCGTGCGCATCCCGGCGGGCGTCCGTAACGGCCAGAAAATCAAACTGGCCGGCAAAGGACAACCTTCCCGCAATGGCGGACCGCCTGGTGATCTAGTGATAACGGTCAGCGTCCCCAACCATCCGGTGTTCTCGCTGGACGGCAACAATCTCCGCGAAACCGTGCCAGTGACGTTCACGGAGGCCGCCCTGGGCGCCCGCGTCGAGGTGCCCACTCTGGACGGCGGTCCAGTGACGCTCAAAGTTCCGGCGGGCACTCCGGCGGGACGGACCTTGCGGGTCAAGGGCAAAGGCATCACCACCGCCAAGGGAACTGGCGATCTGCTGGTCACCATCTCGGTCGCGGTGCCGCAGAGAGTCTCCGGCAAGGCCAAGGAAGCACTTGAAGAGTTGCGCGAGGCTACCCGCGATGACGACCCTCGCGCCGAGTTGCGCCGCCAAGCGGAGCAGTAGGGACCGGGAGGCCAACGCCATGACCACCACTATGCGGATTGATGTCCACGTGGCTTCACCTGGCACACCTGGACCAAGCCGACCCGCCCGCGAGGACACCCCGGTTCATCCGATTGGCGCCGCCGCCCGTCTGGCCGGCATGCATCCCCAGACACTGCGCCAATACGACCGGTTGGGCCTGGTGGTCCCGCAGCGCGCCTCCGGCCGTGGGCGGCGCTATTCCGCCCGCGATATAGCCAATCTGCGTGAAGTCCAGCGTTTGTCCGCTGAAGAGGGGATCAACCTGGCGGGCATCGCCCGCATCTTGGAGCTGGAGCGGGAGAACCGCCGGCTCCGCCAGCGAATCGAATCGCTCCAAGCCACCGTCAGCCCAGGTCAAAGGGTTTTCGCGGTCGCTTCTTCGGGCACCGCAGTGCCCCTGGCCCGCGGCCAGCGGCCGGCCCGCTCCTCCCAAGCACCGGCCACTGCGACCAGCGGGTCGCGCGCGATCATCCTCTGGCGCGCCTAAGCCCCTTCAGTCGCCATGGGGACATGAACTCACATCCTTGACCCGTGCCGCCTGGCCAGTCCAACCACCTTCAGGTCCGTCCCCCGACTGGTTGAAGTAAATAAGCGAGAGGCGGCCCAGTCGCGTTGCGGGCGTCACCCGCGGGGCAGATAATGGTCGGATGCCCATCGCCGGTTTTCAGTTGGTCGACGCCGTCGACTTGAGGCGCCAAGTTGGGAACCTGACCTTCGCCCGCGGCCAGGAGTATTTCCGGCGCGGACTGGTCCTGGACCACTCAATCAGCTTCGACCCCATCGACATGAGACTATTTGGGCGGATCCGCGGCACCCGACCAACACCCTACGAATGCCGGATCTGGCTGGAGGCGGACGGCGACGGAGTAGTAGTTGAGGCCGATTCGGGCCTGTGCAGTTGCCCGGTCGGATTCGACTGCAAGCACATTGTCGCTCTGGTCCTGGCCGCCAACGCGGCCGCCGTCAAAGGTGGCCACAAACCTGCGCCGGTCCGCACCTGGGAGCAGCGGCTCAGCAAAGTGGTGGACGCCATCGAAAACGATGCCACACCCAGGAAGCTGGCTCCGGTGGCGTTGCAGCTGCGCTTTGGGGAACGAAGCACCCAGTCCTGGGGGAGGCCTTCCCTGGAGGTCAGGGCCGTCAAGCACGGGAAGCGCGGCCAATGGGTGGCTCATCCCGGACTGCGTTGGGGCATGAACAATTCCTGGCGGATCGAAGGCGTCAGCCGCGCCCAGCAACGCTGGTTCGAGGACCTTAATCGCCTGACCGACAACTTCTACGGATCAAGCGCCTGGCTACGGTTGACGGAAACCGATTCGGACGCACTGTGGCCCCACTTGGGGGCGGCCGCCGGCCTGGGAGTCAAGCTGGTCGGCGAATATCCAACTGACTCAGTGGAACTGCACCGACTCGTTGAACCTGCCGTCGATCTGCGCCAAGACACCGAGGGTCTGCAGTTGGCTACCGTGGTGCGCCTTGATGGCCATGACACCCAAGTCTTCGCTGACGCCACAATCGTGGAGATTGGCTCTGCCGCGTACGCGGTGGCGATCGAAACCCCAACCGGCCGTCGAATCGCGCTGGGCCCAGGCGACGGCCGGGGACGGTTTGTCAGTGCGGCCCTACGGACGGCCTTACCGGTATCCATCCCGTCCGCACAGATCGACGATTTCTGGGATCAAATGTATCCCGTCCTGATTCGCGCGTTACCCCTGGTCAGCACCGATGGGTCCAGCCAGATGCCAGAACTTCAGCGGGCCACGCTGGTGCTCCGGATCACCTCGCCCACACCGACCAAAGCACATTTGGCCTGGTTTTGGCGCTACGGTGGCGCGGACGGCACGCCAGAATTCCCAACTAATTCGCCCGAACGGGCGGGGACCCGCTGGGATTTGGCTGGCGAAGAAGCGATTCTTGCCCGGGTGGATTCCGTCCGGACCGCCAGCGGCGCTTTCGCTGATCCCAGCACGGTTGGTAACGAAGAGTTGTCCGATGCCGCCCTGGCCAGATTCGTCATGGACGCACTGCCGGAGCTGCGGACAGTCGAGGGCCTCGCGATTGTGGGCGACCTGTCGCATGTCAAACCGCGCCAAGAAGAACCCCAAGTCAAGATCAAAGCCCAGTCAGCGGACAGCGGCGACTGGTTCGACTTGGGAGTCACCATTGAAGTGGGCGACTGCGAACTGGTCTTCGCTGATGTATTCGCGGCCCTAGCCGCGGGCGAGACCCATGCCATGGCGCCGGACGGCTCACTGGTGGCCCTTGACCAGCCGGTTTTCCGCAAGCTATCCCGGCTGATTGGCGAAGCGGCGAAGCTGTCTGATCACCCCAGCAATCCCAGGATTGGTCGTTACCAAGCTTCCTTGTGGCAAGACTTGGAAGACGTCGCTACCAGCGTTGAGGGAGCGGAACAATGGCGGGCCACCATGGCGGCTTTACGTGGCCTGGCGGATGCGTCCCCGAACGAGGAACCATTGCCGTCAGCGCTTACCGCGCACCTGCGGCCTTATCAAAAGTCTGGGTACGACTGGCTGACCTTCATCTGGCGCCACCACCTGGGCGGCATCCTGGCGGATGACATGGGTTTGGGCAAGACCGTCCAGACCTTGGCGATGATTGCCCGCGCCCGCGCTGAGCAGCCACCGGACGCACCGCCGTTCCTGGTAGTCGCGCCGTCTTCGGTAGTGCCTGGCTGGCTCGATGAATCCGCCCATTTCGTTCCGGATCTGGTTGTTCGCCCGGCCGCTGAAACCCGGGCACGGGCCGGAGTGCCGCTGGCTGAACTGGCCGCTGGGGCTGATCTGATTGTCACTTCATACGCCATTTTCCGGTTGGATAACGAACAATTCGCGGCGTTGGAATGGTCCGGCCTGCTGCTGGATGAGGCCCAATTCGCGAAGAACTTCGCCACCAAAGTCAACCAGCAATCCAGGGCCTTGAAGACGGATTTCAAGCTGGCCATCACGGGTACGCCAATGGAGAACTCTCTCGATGAGTTCTGGGCCATCTTCGCCATTGTCGCCCCTGGGTTATTCGGTTCCCGCAAGCGCTTCAAGGACCTGTACGCGGGCCCCATCGCGAGCCAGGGGGAGCCAGCTACAGAGGCCATGTCTCAGCTTCGGAGGCGGGCCAAACCCTTACTGTTGCGGCGGACCAAGGAAAAGGTAGCTTCCGACTTGCCGGAACGCCAAGAGCAGGTGACTCATGTAGAACTGGCCGGACGGCATCGGGAACTGTACGACACCTATCTGCAGCGTGAACGTTCCCGAATGCTGGGGCTCTTGGAAGATTACGAGGCCAATCGCTTCGCCATCCTGAAGTCTTTGACCATGTTGCGGCGTGCCGCCCTGGATGTCTCGTTGGTCGATCCGTCGTTGAAGTCCGTACCGTCATCCAAACTGGACGTGCTCATGAATCAGCTTGATCAGATAATCGGCGCCGACCACAGAGCCCTTGTATTCTCCCAGTTCACAACCTATTTGGCGAAGGTTCGTCAACGGCTGGACGCTGCCGGGACCGAGTACGCCTACTTGGACGGCGCCACCACCAAACGGGCCAGCGTGATCAACGGCTTCAAACAGGGCCAGGCTCCAGTCTTCCTAATTTCGTTGAAGGCCGGCGGATTCGGCCTCAACTTGACCGAGGCCGATTATGTCTTCTTGCTCGATCCGTGGTGGAACCCAGCCACCGAAAGCCAAGCCATTGACCGTACCCACCGGATTGGCCAGACGCGGCCGGTGATGGTTTCGCGTCTGGTGTCTCAGGACACAATCGAAGACAAGGTCATGGCATTGAAGGAACGTAAGCAGGCATTATTCGATGCGCTGCTGGACCAAGACGGGGCCTTTAGCGGCAGCTTAACCGCCGATGACGTGCGGGCGCTGATGGATTGAAGTCCCGTTGGGAAACAGGGCGCCTTCCGGTACCGCTGACGTTACGCGTCCGGCTGATCGCCCCAGGCCTGGCCGGGGACTGGCGGGAAAAGCGGGCGCGGCGCGTCCTCTTCCACCGGCTGGGCTCCGAACGGTAGCTGAGGCTGGGAGCCTGCCTGCGGTTCAATGGGTGCTTGCGGTCCAGCGGGTGCCTGCGGTTCGAGACGGCTCCAAATGCCCGCCGGAGGCTGAGGTTGGACGCCCGCCTGCGGTTCAATGGGTGCTTGCGGCTCAAGGCGGCTCCACACGCCCGCGGACGGCTGAGGCTGCGAACCTGCCGGCGGTTGAAAGGGCGTCTGCGGCTCAATGGGTGCTTGCGGTCCGGCGGGAGCCTGCGGCTCAAGGCTGCCCCACATGCCCGCAGGAGGCTGAGGCTCCGGCTGGGCCGGGAAGCCGACATCCGGTTGAAGACCTTGACCCAACGGCCCCACCTGGCCACCGAACCCAGGAGGATCATAACCAGCAGGGAGCTGAGGCTCTGACTGAGCCGGGAAGCCAGCACCTGGCTGAAGCCCCTGACCCAACGGCCCCACCTGACCCCCAAACCCCGAGTCAAAGCCACCAGGCTGCTGGGGCTCCGGCTGAACCGCGAACCCAGCACCTGGCTGAAGCCCCTGACCCAACGGCCCTGCCGTCGGCTCGCTAGGGGGACTATTGACCGCGGCCACCGCTTCCGCCAGGGAAGGCGGCAGATCCCCAGAATCGACAGTGGATAGCCCCTGCATGCCGGAGCCATCCGCGCCGAATGACTGCCCTGAAAACCCGCTGCCCGCACTGATGGGCGGCAAATCGAGGGGCGGCCCGCCGGCCGTGTCCATTGAGCCGCGCGACCGCTTGCGTCGACGCATCACTATCACTAGCACCACGATCAGCACGACCACAAAGGCGACTCCGCCTATGATCACGGCGGCGGTGTGCTGTAAGAACAAGTTGGGCTTCGCAGAGGCAACAATTCTGAGCTCAGGCATCTCAGTCTCCTTGAGAGAATACTGCCAGCTCACCTCGTTACCGTGAATGGTGCCAACCGTTGAGGACTTGACCTTACCGGGGAAGATGAAAACGACCTTAATGACGGCCCTTTCTACGATCTCGGCAGTCGAAGGAGGCAAGGTGTCGACCCAGGCTGCGACCTCATCCGCTGAGTGGGCCGGGTTGGCCACCACGAATTCGTCACCTTCCCGACTGATGGTCATGCCCGATTGCCCCGCGGACAAATACTGTTGCACTTCTTCGAGCGGCACCCGGTCCGGGGGACAGACCCGCCAGCCCGCCCAAGCGCCATCGTCAAACTCCTCGAGTTGGACCGAACCACCGTTCTGTTCCTCCAAGAATTTCTTCACAACCGCCTCGGGGTTGTTCTTTTCTAGGTACTCGTCAAGTGTCATGGGGTTCTCGCGTTCGCTGAGCATCTGTTTCGCTTCCTTCACATCATAGGAATAGGCCAAGCAGGAACTGAGAGTGTCATCCGCATTCACGGTTATTTGGGCCTCCTGTTTCAAGCAGGCAGTCAGCACCAGTGAGAGGAACGTCAGCGATAGCGCCGCGGCGGCGGCGCGCCTACGGTGATCGTTTGAACTCGCCATAGAGCCATTGTTGCACCATCGGCCAATTTGATCGACCCCAACGCCTTCTTGATGAGTCATTTTCGCTCACACACCAGGCGGGGGCCAACTCTGACTGGGATCCACCGGGCCGATCTGACCGAGTCCAGGCACCGGGCCATCGCCCGGTGCCGGCGGCAACGGTTCTCCTGGCCGGGCCCGGGGCTGAGACAACGGCGGCGGCAGTTTCGCCTCTTCCGGCCCGGCCTCCGGCGGAGCGAATCCAGTCAGAGGCGGGAGCCCTTGACCCTGACCGTACGGCGGCACCCCAAGACCGCCAGCACCATAGGGTCCGCCGGCCGGCCCGCCCGCGGCCGGTGCGGTATAAGCCGGCGCCGCCGGGTAGCCCAATGGGTTCGCTAGCGGCGGGCCTTGTGGTGCGGCGCCGGGGGCCGAGACAGGCCCAAACCCGTAGGCGGACCCGCCCGGGGCCGAGACATACCCAGACCCGTAGGTGGGCCCGCGCTGGGCGGAGACATACCCAGCAGCGCTCGGCGCCCCGCCGTAGGCTGCGGCCCGCTCAGCCATCCGCCGGGCGTCCCGCCTCTTCCGCAAGCTCAGCGCCAGGATCGACAGTCCGGCAGCCAACGCGATCGCCGCTACCGCGACGCCCAGAATCGCCAAAGGCGTGCCCAGCGGGGGCGTGGCTGAAGCGACGGCCTCGATTTGCGTCGGCTCATCGAGCGTCAGCTTGAAAGTGGTGGTGCTGCCGTCGATCTCACCGCTGGAGGACTTCACCTCACCAGGGAATCTGGCGATGATCCTCAAGTCCATGTCTTCCTCGATCATGCGGACACCTTGCGGGACACTGTTCACCTCTTCCGCGGAGGGCTCTTGCGCTCTCAAGTCAATGACTCCCGACAAGATGAAGCTGTCGCCCTGGCGTGCCATTTCCAAATTGTTGAGTTCGCCGTTGGCGGACATAAACTCCTTCAACGACACCGCGCTATCCGTCACCTTCCAACCGGTGTAGCCATCCGCAGCGTAGTCAGATACGGTCGCCCCAAGGTCCGCCGCCAGCTCGTCTACTGTGGGCTTCAACACCTGCGCCAAGAGTTCTTCGGGCGTCACGGTCGAACCCTCGGTCAAAATGCGCGCGTCGACGTCCTGCATCGCAACGATTGCGACAATGCTGACCGTGTTGTTCGGGTGAAACGTCATCTCCACGTTGGCTCTCACACAGCCGCCCATGGCGGCAGCCATCGCGAGCGCCAGCCCCAGGACCAAAACCGCCCGCCGCACCCGTTGATTCGTCTTGATCATCCACCAATTGTGACAGCATGACGACGAGCGCCATGCGGCCGACTCATTGTCACTACCTCATTGCGTTGGTGGTTGCCATTGGTCAGGTGGTGTCGCTGGCGGCAAAGGTTGTGTCGCGTCTGGCGGCAATGGCCCCCGCGGAAGCGGCTCAGTCTGCGGGGCTGGCGGCGGCGCGGCATAGGCCGCTGGAGTCGCGGGCGGCAATGGCTGTGCCGCGTCCATCGGTGGCGGGGCGGGTTGCGGCCACTGTTGGGTCGGATCAACCGGCGGAGGCCCGCCGGGGTACGCTTCGCCTGGCGCGGCCAGACTCGCTTCGCCGCCCATGGGCCCAGCCTGGTAGGAAGGCCCGGACCCAGGTGCCCCTGGCAGAGGACCGTAGCCTTCCGGCGGGTAACCCAGCCCTGGCGGCTGTCCGGCGTCCTCGCCTTTCTTCACTCGCAGCAGGACAATCGTGATCACCGCGGCGGCGATCACTATCACGGCGCCCAGGCCACCCCAGAGCCAAGGTGCGCCGAAAGCGGACTTACCTTCGTCATCGGCGGACTCAGCGGAACCGGCCTTGGGCGAACCCGAAGCCTTCTTAGAGGGCTTCGCCTCCTTGCTTGGGGCCGGCGCTTTCCCGCCAGCCCCGGCCACCGCGGAAATCTCAACGACCTGGCCGATCACGGCACTGTAAGTAACAGTGTTGCCGCTAATCTCACCATTACCGGATGTGACCTTGCCTGGGAAGGTGAAAGCGAGCGTGACTTCCATCTGGTCCAGCGCGGTTTGCACTTGGGGATCCTTGAGGTCCGCTTCATCTATCTCCATAGCCGCGGCCGTGAAATCCAACTCGCCGGTCAGCAGGTATTCGTTCCCTTCCCGTTCAATGTTCACTACGACTCCGTCTTGGGAGTTCGAGCTGAGCTGGCTGAGCGGCAGCGGCGAGGGATCAGAGATGCGCCAGCCGACCCAGCCGCCCTCGTCATAATCTTCGACGGTCGCGCCGTCCTCCAGCCCTTCGGGGAGCGCGTCCTCCCCTAACTGCTTGCGGAACTGCTCCATCACCTCAGCGTTGGTCTGGCCGGTGCTCGCCCCGACCTCGGCCACCATTTCCTCGTCGAAAGCCATGATCACTGTCGCCGTATAGGTGTCATCCTCGCTGATGACCATGGACGTATCCATTTTCATGCAGCCGCTCAGGCCCAGAGCCAACATTCCAATCAACGCGACGGCGACAGCGACAGTGCGCCGCCTGCCGGTTGAACCAGTCTTTGTCATGCAGTCAATCTTGGCATGCCCCAAGAGCAAACTGGCGAACACCACTCCGGCAGTGTGCCCTGCGGGGCCACACGCCCCCAGTCACCTGCGTGACCTCCGTGCGGTCAGGCGCTTCGGCGCTTTGGCGCTTCGAGCCGCGCGCCCTCCACCTGGCGGGAGTCATCTTGGATAAGGTGCCGAACTGACGTCAAGTTGTGCCGGCGACCAGTTTGGGTCAATTTGGCCCCTTGATTCCCGATGCCGCCCCGCGGCTTCTGCGCGTTATCCCAGGTCAAGGCGCTGGCCCGGTTGGGCGTCATCCTGGACGGGGTGCCGAATTGACGTCAAGTTCATTCGCGGGCCAGTTTGCGTCAGTTTGACCCCCTCGCGCCCAGCGCACCCACCACCCCCGATGCCGCCACAACAGCTACCGCGGCGACCGCCCAACACCGAAGACCGGGGGCAGTAGCGTGACCCGAAACAGAAGCTAACCAACCACCCCAGAACCCTCATCCCACGGCAACAACCGGTTCAAACGACGCTGCACGAATTCCGAACCCATCAACCCACTACTCGGCCCCTCCAACACCACCCCACGCGGCATCCACTCCTCACGGCCCCACTCAAGCGTGTCCTCGTCATACCAACGCTTCCAATACAGGTCCCTGATCTCATCATGAGACACAAACACCGGCATAGGCCAATCCACCCGCCGAAACCCAGGCTGCGGACCAACCACCCTCCACCTATCCTTAATCAACCCAAGATCACCGAAACGACCCACCAAAACCGCATCCTCCGGTTTCAAGCCCACCAAATCATCCAACACCGGCACCTCAACCCGCCGCGGACCAAAAAATACCCCAACACACCGCCACGGCCGTCCACCCGGGCAGCGATACCCGGAACCCAACCACCCTCCCAAACCGGAACAGCAACCCAGTCACCCTCCCGATAGTTCAACTTCCTACGAGCCATGAACCTGCCTCCTTTCTATCCTCCAGCCAGGAACTTCTGCGCGGCACTCCTGTACGTTGCCGCCTTCGGATTCACCCCACTGACCGGCCGAATACGATTCAAACCACCATTCACGTGCAACGCGCTCGGATGCTGATTGTAGAGGATCTCTTCAAGACCACGCTGCTCCGCATAATCATCAGTCCGGTGGACTACCTTAAAGTCCAGGCCCTTGGTTTCCTTACCAAGCGCATGCTCGCCCTTACGCCGAGCAAGGTCATTCGTCCGGCCCGTCCTGACCACATCCACCACCGGGCTGCCGACAGTGTTGCAGACCAGGACCGCGGTGCCGCCCGACTACAGGTAACCCTCCCGAACTGCCCGAAGACCATGCGGCAAGATCTCATCATCCTCATCCGGCAACGACACATCACTCGGCACATAACCCTCAGGCCAGCGGATCGCTGCGTCCCAACCAGCACCACCCAAATCAACACCATCCAAACGCGCACTGCTCGAATCCACTTCCAAGGGCCGGGCGCCCAACACCGTCGCAACACGCAAATCAGTCTCACGAAACGACGGGTAGCCAAACCGCGCATCCCTCAATACCGTTCCGTCAAAGGCCGGAATGCCGGACACCATCGATTCCAACCCCGCCCCAGTCAAATCCCCATCTGAGAAATCAGAGCCCACCAACCAGGCAGAATCCGAATCAGCCCGAGGCTACACCGCAGCCTTGAAACACGAACTCTTCCCATCGGTTAGCGCCATAGTTGCCACCGTTCCTCCGGCGGATCGTGATCAACGCCCGTCAGATCCTCAAACAACGATGCCTCGCCGGGCGGCAAGGGATGATAGTACTCAGCGTCCGTCGTGTAATCATCAAAGTCTCCCCACACCGTCAGGACATTCCCACAGAACCCCTGGTCGTCAATCAACAGTCGTCGCAGGTCAACTCCCCGGGATCCCGAGCGTGACCACCCGCCGTCGTCGTGGGAGGCCAAAGCTCGAGTGCCCAACTCAATCAACCAATCGGTCGCAGGCGCTGACCGGAAACTCACCCCCACAGCTGGGAAGTGCGGCATCGTCCGCAAGGCCGGTCCCCACTGCCACGGCTTGATCTCCAAGCCGACGCCCTTCATCACTCGACGCCCAGCATCTTCCGCAATTGTGAACTCGAAGTCCGCGTCCAGCTCACCAACTGCGCTCAAATCAGCCAACTGATCAAGCAGCCGCCTCTTCCGAAACCAATACATCGCAATCCGCGATCCAGTGTCGTAGCCCCCTTGGTCCGCAATCAGAAGCCAGGTCCGGTACTGCGCCGCTCTCTCGCCCAGTGCCTCAGCAAGAGCCATGCCGCCAAGCTCAGCGTCCTCGTCCCGGGCCACACCAGGTTCTGAGCGCACAACTGCCGACAGGCTTTCAACTGGAAAAGCAGAGCCCTCCAGCAAGGGCCAATCTGACGGCATCTCGCTCACCAATCGAACCCGATCCCTGTCGTCAATAGTCATAATGACGGTTCCCTACGGTGAAGTGAGGCCCCCGGTTCTTGCGGATTCCCCGGCCCGTAGAAGTGCCCACCAGCATCTTCCCGTATGACCAGGGTACCGGGCGGGCCACCGTTGGACCTCTGAAGGTCGAATTCGTATTGCCCTCCATGGGGTCCAGGCTCATGGGAAAACAGTGCGCGACTCAACGTAGTCACGGCTATATCGAGTAAACTCGACGCGATTCGAGAATTCCTCACCCATTTGCTTCTCGACCAAGCTCCTTGACGATACAAATGAGACTCTAGCTCGTGGCGGACACAGACCCCACGGGTTTCCATCCCACACCCACTCGAACTGCTCGAGAGACCCAAAGTGGTTCGACGCGAAATACTCCAGCGAATACAAGTAAAAGTAAGGCGGATAACCCCGCGACGGCCGGACGCCTTCCAGGGACACCAGATCGATCCCATCAGCCGCGCCGATCATCGTCTCTGATAGCGGGAGCACAACCGTCATATTGAAGACCCCGCTCCAATCAGCGGGGACCACCTCACATGCCACCTCGAAAATTGAGGACGCCTCAACCATGGTCCTCTCCGACCATGTCCAGCCCGGCTCCACGCAATCGAGATCATCCCAAGTCTCGACTGCCCCACCCTCCGCTGCAGTCAATATCTCAATGCCGCGCCTCATCCAGGCCTCCATCATAGACCGGTCAATCATTGAGGAATCACCCACCCAAAACCTTCAAGCCACTTAGCTTCCTTACGTCCCACCGTACCTGCTCCGTGCCTCCACGTACCATCCATATTAAGCGACCTCCCATCCTTGAAATGCACGTGTGGCTGGCCTTCTCCCGGCCGCTTAGGATTGTCGACCCGCTCGACTCCTCTCGGTGCCTGACCTCGATCAATCGATTGTCTCATCTGGTTGAACGACGGTGTCGCGTTGGGGCAGGGTGCGCCGTTGGCGTTGTGGACTAGGAGTGGGGAGTTGCCCGCATACACGAAATAGTTGTGCAACCCCGCGACCTGAAGGTTGTAGACAGTCTCGGTTAGCCCAGTCACTGTCAACGACACAACCGGCACCAACGCCCCATCAACACCCCGCAACACGTCCCCGACCACCAACTCCGCAGCCGACACCCAACTCGCATCAGACTCAACCCAGAACGGATGATCAGCAGTCGTCACCAACTCCCCAGGAACCGTCCCCACAACCAGCACCGGCGCATCTCCACGCACATACGTGTCAACCACCTCACCACCCACAACCACACCAGACTCAACATCCAACGCAGCTACCTCATCACCGGCCCCAACATCCTCAATCGGTCTAGCCGACCCATCAACCAACAACACATCCGTCCCAGCCCCAAAACAACCCTTGTTCGCACAACCACCCGGACGCTTCACAGAACCAGAACAAAAACCCTCAAGAGGTCAAACTCCCCAGTAACTATTCAGGGCCCGCTTTCTGGATGATAAAGGAGTTGATATAGTCGGGGGTTATTCCGCGAACTAAACCAGCGCCCCGGACAGTAACCCAACACAGAATATACGGCGCGTCAC
>JAIRXP010000097.1 GCA_031268215.1 Bifidobacteriaceae bacterium
GCCGCCCGCTTGGAGCCAGCCACCGCCCTCCAACAAGGCACCTAACCCCACACCCAACACCCAACACCACCCAACCCAAACCGCCGATGCCGCCCACACCACACAAACAACCACACCCAGGCAATCGGCGCTCCGCGACGCGTAACTCGCCATGCGCATGGTGTCCCGTCGAGTCACGCGATCTGCGGGCCGAGATCCTTGGCCAGCGGGGTTGGTCGCCGGCGATTCTTTGTTGCATGCGGCGTGTGGCACGTGTTTGGCCGGCCGAGGAGGAATCTCTCCAACACATTCGCGGAACACTGCCGTGGAGGCACATCACTGTGTTATTGGACCGGTTGAATGCCCGCGAGGACCGGGACTGGTACGCAGCGCGCCCGTTCCGGCAGGAGCAACGCGCTGTGCGGCGCGGGCCCGGCGGTCAAACCGAGTCGACGTACTGGCGAGGAGTCCAGACCAAGGGGTGGTCAGTCGTCAACGCGAGGAAGTCCTTGTCCCCGGTCACGATCAAGTCGACCGCCCCGTGATGGCCGCGTCGAGGATCGGCTGGTCGCGGGGATCCCCTATCCGAACTCCCGGATTACCGACCCCCAGAAGCTCGTAGCCCTCCACGCCCAGAAACGTATCCAAGGCTGGCAGCTGGCTGGGCCATTTGCGTTTGAGGACCTCTTGGAGTTCGTCGATGATCTAGGTGGTCAGCACCAGGCTTTCCTGTTCGATGATATGCGAGAGGGCGCTTTCCGGGACCGAACCGGGAAAAGCAATGCCGAGACGATGACGTTCGTGTCGACCAGCACGCGCCTCACGGCGTGGGCCGAGCGCGGCATTCCGCCCTCACCTCTGCGACGAGTTGGTCGACGTCCGTTGGGGAGTCCAGGCCGGCCTCGGCGGCAGCCCTAGAGAACGCCCGTTGGGCCTCGACCAGCGCGGCCGCCAGGGGTTTGACCACGGTTATGTCTCCAAACTCGTTCTTGACGAAGGCGATTTTGTCCCCCGGGACCAGGTGCAACTCCCTGCGCACCGACGCGGGCACGGTGATTTGCCCATTGGCTGAGACTAACGCGACATCCATCTGGGCCCCCTTGTGGTTGAGATTCTTGAGATCCTTGAGTTGGCCACAGTCTAGCGGATTCCCGCGGCCGCTGATCCCGGACGGGCGGCTATCACAGTGCCGCCGCGGTGCCCCCAGCGAGACTCGAACTCGCACTGGACCGGTTTTAAGCCGGCTGCCTCTGCCGATTGGGCTATGGGGGCCGCCATCGCGACGACAATCACAATATCGCGCTCAAAGCTCAGCACCCAGCGCGGGCCGCCGCACCAGGTCCGGTCAGCACCAAGAATCAGCCGGCCCGGCGAGCGGCGGACAGAGCGATCCCGTCCAGGATGTCATGTTCAGAAGTGACGACTCGTTCCAGGGACCGGCCGCAGGCCTCAACTTCAAGAGCGACGCGCCCAAGGATTCGCGACCAAACCAGGGCGCCGGCGCCGATCACGTCCACCCGGCCGGGATGCATGAAGCCCATTCGTGCCCGGACCGACCTGGTCGCCTGCCACAAAGCGGCGCACGAATCAAGCGCCTGACCGGTGGTCAGCACCGCGCCGTCGATTCTGTCCGAGTCATATTGGTCCAAGCCCAGAGCGTGGGCCGTGACGGTAGTGACCGACCCAGCCAGTCCGATCAGCGTGGCTGCCTGGCCCAAAGGCACGTGACGGGCAGCTGAATCGAGGACTTGATCGACGGCATCGGCGGCCTGCCTGACCTCAGCGGCGGTTGGCGGATCGGAGCGCAGGTAACGTTCGGTGATCCGGACGCAGCCAACGTCCATTGAATAGGCGTGGGACGGGGTGTTGGCCCCCAAGACCAGTTCCGTGGAACCTCCCCCCAGATCAACGCACAGGTACGGCCCCTCCAGCCCGTCCGGAAGACCTGACAGCGCACCGGCGAAGGACAAATGGGCCTCTTCCAGCCCGTCGATCACCTCCGCCTCTACGCCCAAATGGCCGCGCACTCCATCAAGAAAGACGCTTCGATTGGCGGCATCGCGGGTGGCGGACGTGGCGACGAACCGGAGCCGTTCGGTCCCGGCCTGGCGGCAAAGCTCACCAAAACGCTTGACCGCGTCAAGGGTCCGCTCCAGCGCCTTAGGGGCGAACCAGCCCGTGCGGTCCACATCCTGGCCCAGCCGCACAACTTCCATGACCCGCTGAACATCCGTCAAGCGGCCGCTGGCGGGGTCAAAGTCAGCGATCAGCAGGCGGATGGAGTTGGTGCCACAATCAATCCCGGCCGTGCGAATTCGGTCAGCCACGATTCTCCCCAACCCAACTTGGCTCCTGGTCCGGTGCCGCGCCCGCAGCCAGACCTGCGTCCGGGACTAGCTGGCAAGTACACAAGTCAGGCCGCCACTCGGAAGCTATCGCGGTGAGCGTCCAGTCTCCCACCGGGTTGACGCCTGGCCCTTCCGCCAAGGCATGGGCGGCCAGCGCGTGCAGGCACTTGACTCGGTTAGGCATGCCGCCCGCTGAAACGTTCGCTATCTCATCGACCTGGGCCAGCCGCAGCCGCGCGGCCAGGTAACGGCTGTGGGCTTCCCGGTACGCTGCCGCCAACCCGGGGTCCTGGCTCAACTCAAGGTTTAGTTGGGCCATCACCCCTTGGGATTCCAGACGGCCAATGGCTCGGCTGGCCTGGGGATGCGTCAAATAGTAGAAAGTTGGGAAGGGCTCCCCGTCCGGCAGCCTCGGGTTGGTCATAGTGACCAGCGGGGTGCCACAGACACAACGGGCGGCCACTCCCACCACCGCCCTTGCCGGACGGCCCAATTGGCGGTCAATAGCCCGCTGGTCTTCACTGGTCAGACCCAGATGGGCGCGGTCAGCCTGAGGAACCAGGTGTCTCCCCTGGGCCACGGTCACGGGGTCACATTCCCGGCGGTGACTACCGACTGCCAGAGTTTGGCATACCAAGGATCGGGTAGCTCGGCCGCGTCCGGCCCGGAAAGATGAGTTGGCGGGCCAGGGGCCGGAGCTTGGCTGGCGCTGGGAACCGGCGCGTTCTCCGGGTCGGAGACGCGGAAGGTCCGGTCGCCTGGCATGGCGTAACTTAGGCGCTGCCTTGCCTGGGCCTTTACATAAGCCGGGTCATCCCAGCGTTTGAGTTGCGCTTCAAGTTCTTCGTTCGCTTTGGTCGCCGCCGCGACCTGAGCCCGGAGCTGCTCCTCTTGCACCTGCTGCGACATGTACAGCCGCAACGTTGGGAAAACCAGGATGAACGCCAGCAGCCCGATCACCGCCAACACCACCATCTGGAGCCCAATCCGCAGTCTCCGGCTCGCCAGCGCCACCTCTTCGCGCCTGGAGGCCTCAATGCCGTCCGCCCGCGCCCGCAAGCGCCCCGCGTTGGCCGGGCGACGGGCTTTCGGTCCAGGTTTGTTTGGCGGCATCCACCCATCATGCCGGATTCACCGCCGCCCGGCAGCCGTCTTGGCCCGCGTGCCCAATACCAAAAGGCTCCGCCCGATGCCGCCCGCTCGCCAGCGGCTCTGGGCGCCGGCTTGGGGGACCGCACGGTCAACCAACTGCCGGGGCCGGGCGCCTCGCACCAAGCCCCGGCAGAAGGTTCAGAAGCGCGGGAAAGCGGTCCTGCCGGCGTAAAGGGCGGCGTCGCCAAGCTGCTCCTCAATGCGCAGAAGCTGGTTGTACTTGTTGACACGCTCGCCCCGGGCGGGAGCACCAGTCTTGATCTGGCCGGCGTTGGTGGCGACGGCCAGATCGGCGATAGTCGTGTCCTCGGTTTCGCCCGAGCGATGCGAAGTCATCGCATAGAAGCCCGCCCGTTGGGCCATTTCAACGGCCTGCAAGGTCTCCGTGAGCGTGCCAATCTGGTTGAGCTTGACGAGCAGCGCGTTGGCGGCAGCCAGCTCAATGCCCTTGGCCAAACGGACCGGATTGGTGACGAAAAGATCGTCCCCAACTAGCTGGACTTTCTCACCGATCTCAGCGGTCAGCTTGGCCCACGCATCCCATTCATCCTCCGACAGCGGGTCCTCGATCGAAACCAAGGGATAGTCATTGATCAGCTTCTCGTAGTACTTGATCATGAAGTCGCTTGAGCGGGCCTGGCCCTCGAACTGGTACTCGCCATCCGCGAAGAACTCCGTCGAAGCCACGTCAAGGGCGAGCGCCACGTCCGCGCCCGGCTGGTAACCAGCCTTCTCAATGGCGCTGACAATCAAGTCCAACGCGTCAGCGTTGGACGGCAGATCAGGCGCGAAACCTCCCTCGTCCCCCAGGCCTGTGCCCAGCCCCTTGCCTTTGAGTACCGACTTAAGCGAGTGGTAGACCTCCGCGCCCCAGCGCAGGGCCTCCCGGAATGACGGAGCGCCGATCGGCGCGATCATGAATTCTTGGATGTCCACGTTGGAGTCAGCGTGGGAGCCGCCGTTGAGAATGTTCAGCATTGGAACGGGCAGGACATGGGCGTTCGGGCCGCCAATGTACCGGTAGAGCGGCAGTTGGGAAGAAATGGCGGCCGCCCTGGCCGCCGCCAGCGACACGCCCAAGATGGCGTTCGCGCCCAGGCGCGACTTGTTCGGTGTGCCGTCCAGATCGATCATGGTCTGGTCAACGATCCGCTGATCGGTGGCGTCTAGGCCAATTACCTCTGGGGCGATTTCTTCCAGGACCGCGCTCACCGCGCCTTCGACGCCCTTGCCGCCGTAGCGGGGATTGTCGGCGTCGCGGCGCTCAACGGCCTCGAAGGCTCCGGTTGACGCGCCAGACGGCACCGAGGCCCTGGCGATGGTACCGTCCACCAGGCCGACTTCGACCTCGACCGTGGGATTGCCACGCGAGTCGAGAATTTCACGTGAGAGAACTAGATCAATATTGGCCACAAGGCACTCCTCAAAATCAGACAAAACAAACCGGTTGCTGCGTTGATCATCGTAGCGTGCGGGGCTTAGAACACTTGCGGCGACAGGCGCGGGGCCCGGCTGGCGGACCATTTTGGGGCCGCCAGCACCCGCTTTTCGGCGGCCGCTGAGCCCGCCGCCTTAGGGCTCTCGCGGCCGTTGGGCGCCGGGCAGGAACGCCGGGACTTGGGCTCTTAGACGCCGGCGCCGGTCCGCCGCGCCGGTCCAATCAGAGCCCGGACCCCGCTAGCCAGGGCATCCAAACGGGCCGCGGCCTGGCGGCGGGCCTGTGTCAAGTCCAGGAAAGCAGCGTTGGCGCCAATCGGCAGGACCACCTCCAGATAACACTTGATCTTCGGCTCGGTGCCGGACGGCCGGACCACCACCCGCGAGCCGTCCGCCAGCGAATAGATCAAGGCATCAGTTGGGATTAGGCCCTCCCAGCCCAGGGCCAGGTCGATGGTGCGCACCAAAGCCGTGTCGCCAATCGTTTGCGGCGGCGTCCGCCGCAAGGCTCGCATCACCTCCGTGGGCGTGGAATTCCCGGCGAACCGCATGGCCACCTGGGCCGTGGCGTGAAGCCCGTGGCGCCGCGCCAGGTCATCAAGCAAGTCGATAAGCGTCTTCCCGGCCAGCTTGGCCTTGGCGGCCAGCTTGGCGATGGCCAGTCCCGCCGTGATGCCGTCCTTGTCGCGGACCAGGTCCGGACGAACGCAGTAGCCAATGGCTTCCTCATAGCCAAACACCAGTCCGGGGACCCGGGCTATCCATTTGAACCCGGTCAGGGTCCGTTGGTAACGCAGCAAATGGTCCCGGGCGATCCTGGCCAGCAGACGCGAAGAAACGACCGATGCCGCCAGCGCCGGACGCGCCGAATCTGGCGCTTCGGGGACCTCCTGCCAGCGCCGGGCGGCCTCTTCCCCTAAGAGCGCACCCAATTCGTCCCCGGTCAGCATCCGCCAGCTACCGCCTCTTGGCTGGTGTGGATCGAACACGGCCACCGCACACCGGTCCGCGTCTGGATCATGTGCGACCACAAGATCCGCGCCGATCCGTTCGGCTAGGACCGTGGCCAGGGCGGTCGCACCGGGTTCCTCCGGGTTTGGGAAGGCGGCCGTTGGGAAACCGGGGTCTGGCTGGCTTTGTTCTGCCACCGAGTGGACATCGCCAAATCCGGCCGCGGCGAAGGCCGCCAAGGCGATCCGTCCGCCCACACCATGCATCGCGGTATGCACGATCCGCAATCCCGCCGCGCCGGCCGCGGGAGTTACGCCGGCCACCGCTTGGCGCAGGTATTCGCGTTCTTGATCAGCGCCGATTGTTTCCCAACCCCGGGACGCCCGCTTGACTTGGTTGGCGGGCCCGCTGGCCTGGATGAGTGAGGCGATCTCCAGATCCGCTGGGGGCACAATCTGGGCTCCCCGCCCGGGCCCGCGCGCCGCCCTGGCACCCAGATACACCTTGTAGCCGTTATCAACCGCCGGGTTGTGCGATGCCGTGACCATCACTCCCGCATCAGCGTCCAGTTGCAGGACGGCGTAAGCGAGCAACGGCGTTGGGCAAGTTTGGTCCCACAGCAGAGCCCGTCCGCCGGCGCCCACCACGACGGCAGCCGTGTCAAGTGCGAAGGCGGCCGATTGGTAGCGGCCGTCATAGCCAATCACCACCTTTGGCGGATTGGGCGTCTTCGTTGTCCCGCCCCTGAGGCGAGACAAGCGGATCATCCGGCCGGTGTCATTGATGTCCTGGGGCGTGGCGGCGCTGCCGCCGGCCGCGGTGCCACTGAGCATGTTGGCGCCGGCTGGGTCGCCGCCGGCCACGGTGCCGCTCGCCGCCCGAACCCCTGCTTGGCCGGTCACGCCATTCAGATACGCCATCAACCCGGCCGCCGTCTTGATCACCACCGCCCGGTTCATGCGTCCCGGGCCTGGCCCGAGCCGGCCCCTCAGCCCAGCGGTACCGAAGGCCAGCGGGCTGGCGAAAGCCTCTGTCAGTTCGGCCAGAGCCGCTTGATGGCCTCCCTGAGCGCGTTCCAGCAGAGCGGCCAGTTCCTCCCGGGCCGTCGGATCTGGATCAGCGGCCATCCAGGCCTCCACTTTGGCCTTGAGCGCATTAGTCAGGCCCGGCATGGCATTGCCCACCTCTCGGTTGTTCGGTTCCCGGTCCCAGCCGGACTCGTTTACGTTACTGCAAAGCGGTTTGGCTGGGCGCTGGATTGGGCGCCGGCCGCCCGGACCGCCAGACGCGGCCCGGCCGCACAAACCGCCGGGCACGCGGACGGCCTGGCCCACGCGAAACACCGGGTCATGCGGGCCAGCATCACTCGGGCAGACCCGCCAGCACTTGGGCGGTGGCGGACACCCCTAGACGGGTCGCCCCGGCCGCAGCCAGCGCAAGGGCCTGTTCAGCGGTCCGAATGCCACCGGCCGCCTTGACTCCCACTTCTGGTCCAACCGCTTTGGCCAGGAGTTCAACCGCGCTGACGGAGGCGCCGCCAGCCGGATGAAAGCCGGTGGAAGTTTTCACGAAATCAGCGCCTTCCGCGGCGGCGGTCTGCGCCGCCCGGACAATCTGGCGATCCGTCAAGGCGGCTGTCTCAAGTATCACTTTCAGCACGCCCGGCCCGGGAAAGGCTGCTCTGACGGCGGCGATGTCTTGGGCTGCTCTGTCCCAGTCCTCTTCCGCCAGCCACCGCTGATTGACGACCATATCGAGTTCATCGGCCCCATCCGCGCGGGCCCGCGCCGCCTCCGCCGCTTTAACTTCCGGATAGTGTGCCCCGGAGGGGAATCCACACACAACGGCCAACCGTAGACCGCCGGTGACCAGGGGAATCATTGAAGGCGACAGACACACCGCCCAAACGCCAAGGCGCTGACCTTCCTTTACCAGGGCCCGGGCCTCGGCGCCCGTCGCCGCCGGCGCCAACAGGGTGTGGTCAATTATCTGAGCCAGGTCGGTGCGGTTCATGTCCGCCATTATCCTTCGCTCCCGGGCCCCACCCAGCGGCGGCCCGCTCACGGCCGCCATCCGGCAACACCTCCGCCAGAGTCCGTTCACCTTGCGGGGTCATCAGCCGCAGTTCGGGGCCAGCGTGCTCCCACAGTAGCTCTCGACACCTTCCGCAAGGCAAGGTGACCTGGCCCAGGCCATCGACGCAGACGAACTGAGTCAAGCGGCCGCCTCCCGTTAGTCGCAATTGACTGATCAGGGAACACTCGGCGCACAGAGTCAACCCATGAATGGCGTTCTCAACATTGCAGCCAAGCACAACCCGGCCGTCAGCTACCACGGCAGCTGCCCCGGCCACTTGGCCGGAATATGGGGCATAAGCATGGACAGTCGAGGCCGATGCCCGCACAATCAAGTCGTTCCACTGCATAATCGTGTTCCCTTCCTTGTCCGGAGCGGATCCAACGGGCGGGGCGGGGCGGTTGGGTGATCGCGAACCTCCCCCAAGCGATCATAGGGATGGAGGTTCCACATCTCCATGGTCCCAGCCGGGTATTCAGAGCAACCCTGGGATCAGTCGCGCCAGCAGGCCTATGCCGTCGGGCGAAAGGGCGGATTCGGGGTGCCCCTGAACCGAGGCGAAGTGCCGGCCCCGCAGTGCGATTACCTCGTCCGTACCGCGTCGCCGCACAACCTCAAGACCAGGCCCAGGCTCTAGTGGCGCCACAGCCGTGAAAGTGTTGTAGTAGCCCAAGGTGGTGGCCTGGCCAAAGAGATCATCGGTTAGCTGCTCACCCTGGTGTGGCCGGGTTAGCTGACGCAGATCAAGACCCAGGCCGTGGGCCAGAATCTGATGCGAAAGGCACACCGCCAAGAGCGGCTGTCCGTTTTCCAGGCGTTGACTAATCACACTCCGGAGCATCGCGATTCGCGGCTCACCGCCGGACGGGTCACCCGGTCCGGGGCCGGGAATGACCAGCCCTTCACTGCCCGGCCGGTAAGTCTCCCAAGATTCCACCCGCACATCAGAGCCCAAGCGTCTCAGCAGGTGGGCCAGCATTTGCGAGAAATGATCTGCGGCGTCCACGATGACCGTGGCCAGTCCCGTCAGCGGACTTGGACCGCCCGCCTGCGGCCGCAGCCAAAACTTAGCCAGGCGTTCATTACGGTACTCTAGGGTGGCTTTGACCCGGGGGTCACCGGCCACCGAGGAGGGCGCGACAGCGCTCGAACCAGCCGGAAGGGCGGCTGCTACGGAATCCGGCGCGACGGGACCCGAGGTTCTAGGTTGACCGGACGGCACGGGCGGGTGACCCTGGGCCCCAATCGCCGCCAGGACCCCGGCCGCCTTAGTACGGGTCTCAGCCACCTCGCTGACCGGATCGGAGTGGCGGATCAACGTAGCACCGGCCGGAACCGAAACCTGCCCGCCTGGACCAATGTAGGCAGTGCGAATGAGGATCGGGGCGTCAAGATCCCACACACCGCCTGGCCCTGCCTCGAACAAAGCCATGACCCCGGCGTAATAGCCGCGCGGGCGGCATTCACGGCGAGCGATCACCGCACAGGCATTCTGCATTGGGGAACCAGTGACAGTGGGCGCAAACATGGTCTGGCGCAGTACCTCGCGCGGATCGCTGGCCGTCAACCCCTCCAACAGGTATTCCGTGTGAGTGACCCGGCTCATCGGCTTCAGGTATGGGCCAATCATCCGGCCGCCGCTGGGGCAAACCGCACACATCAGTTTTAGTTCTTCATCCACCACCATGAAGAGTTCATCGACCTCTTTGGTGTCCGTCAGGAAGGACAGCATGCCAGGGACAGTTGGGCCCTGGACAGGATGCCGGTAAGTACCGGAAATCGGGTTCATGGTGACCACGTCCGACTTGATGGTTAGGTGTCTTTCAGGGCTCGCGCCCGCGAAGGCCAATCCGTCAGTGAACACCGCGTAGGTCCAATAGGCTCCCTGCTCACCCCGCAAGAGGGCCGCCATCCAAGCTAGAACGGCCTGCCGGGTACTGCCGCTGACCGTGCCTTGAAAGGCCCGGTGCAACACAAAATTGGCGCCCTCACCACGGCCGATCTCCTCCGCTATGACCTCCTTGACTTGCGCCGCATAATCCTCATCTGGAATGTCGAAGCCCGTGGCTTTGAACTCAGGTGGCTCGGGCGGCAACGCCGCGAGCATTCGGGCCACCGGAACCTCGCGGCGCTCATCGACAATCAGACAGCGCAGCGGCGCATGATCATCAACTACGTCGAAGCCCCGTTCGGCAATTTGCCGGAACGGGACAATCGCCAGCACCGGCTTGTCCGCCAACGGGATGTCCTGGGTTGAGGCAACGTCGATGACTTCCCCAGTCAGGACCTCAACTACTGGCGAATCTCCCCGCCGAATCAGAGCGAAAGGCTCGTCTGGCCCAGGCAGAAAGCCGGCCCGCGGCCCTGGACTAGCGCTCATTGTCCGGTCCCCGGCCCGGCGGGCGGAAACAGCGCCCCCAGCGCCTCAACTTCACGCAACCACAGTTCACCCATCGCATCAGAGGGCTGGCGCCAATCGCCGCGCGGCGACAACGAACCGGCCCGCACCACCTTTGGACCGTTAGGCATGGCCGAACGCTTGAACTGAGCCCAGAAGAAACGCCTATAGAACACCTCCAGCCAGTGAACTAATTCGCTGGGAACGTAACCCTGGCGGCTGGCCGTTGGAACGGCATCGGGCCATTTCCCGCGACTGGGGTCCTCCCAAGCTTGGCGCAGCCGGAAAAAGACCTGGCTGGGAGTCAGGCCAAAACGCAGCGTGTAATACAGGGCGAAGTCCTGCAACGGATACGGCCCAATCACCGACTGAGTCGACTGAATTTCCCCCGCCTCCCCCGGCGGTACCAGCTCCGGACTGATCTCAGTTTCAACGATCACCCGCAGGGTCCGGCCAACCGGCTCATCGAATTGGGCGGTCTTGATGACCCAGCGGATGAGATGCTGGATCAGGGTCTTGGGCACGCCCGCATTGACGTTGTAGTGGGACATCTGATCGCCTACGCCGTACGTACACCAGCCCAACGCCAGTTCGGACAAGTCGCCAGTACCGAGCACGATGCCGCCATGATAGTTAGCCAACCGGAACAGGTAGTCCGTCCGCAGGCCCGCCTGGACGTTTTCGAACGTGATGTCATAATCAGGCTCGCCCTGGGCGAAGGGGTGGTGCAGATCGGTCAGCATCTGCTGCGCGGCCGGCCGGATGGACAGTTCATCAAAGCTCACCCCCAGCGCCCCCGCCAACCCCTCCGCGCTGGCCCTGGTCGCTTCAGTGGTGGCAAATCCGGGCATGGTGTACGCCAGGATGTCCGCGCGCGGCCGGTCCAACAGGTCCATCGCCTTCGCGGCAACAATCAGGGCATGCGACGAATCGAGACCGCCAGACACGCCAATCACAATCTTCGGCTGACCGGTCGCCTCCAGGCGCCGCACCAAGGCGCTGACCTGAATGTTGTACGCCTCGTAGCAATCTTGGTCAAGGCGGCCCGGCTCGTCTGGCACGAACGGAAAGCGGGCTATCTCCCTAATCAGGGCGCCTTTGGGTACCAGCCCTTGGCTTGGCGGATCCTCGCATGGGCCTTGGCACAGTGTGACCGTGCGGGTCTGGAACTCGCCAATCCGGTCACTCCAAGCGACCCGGTTGTCGTCAAAGGTGCCCTGGCGGAGGCGGTCTTGCCGGATCACAGCGAGGTCCAGGTCCGCCAGCGTCATGACCGGCCGCTCAGCGAAGCGTGGCCCTTCCGCCAAGCATTCACCCCGCTCGAAGATCAGCGTCTGACCATCCCAGGCAAGATCGGTTGAAGACTCACCTTTCCCCGCGGCGGCGTACACGTAGCCGCAGATCAGCTTCGCGGATTCAACTTCCACCAGGCGGCGCCGCTCACGTGCCTTGCCCACGGTGATTGGGCTGCCAGAGATATTGACTATCACCTCGCCACCAGCCAAGGCGGCTTCCGCCCCTGGGCTGATGGGCACCCACATGTCCTCACAGACCTCGACACCGAGGCGGAAGACGCCGCCGGTCGGTGAGCCTGGCGGCGGCGTGTGCAAGGCCGACGCCGTGGACAGATCCGGCGAGGTGGACAGGTCCGGCGAAGTGGACAGATCCGGCGCCGCAGACGGCCTGGGCGCGGACCCCAGCGAGATTTCAAACAGTTGCCTGGTGGCGACTGGCACCGTCTGACCGCCAATTCGGACCACCTGGTCCACGCCAATTCCGGACGCGAACTGCCGGTGTTCATAAAACTCGCGGTAATTCGGCAAGTACGACTTCGGCACCGCCCCCAGAATCCGACCCGCCCCTATCACGACCGCGCAGTTGTACAGCCGGTGGGTCACGCGCAGCGGCGCGCCAATAATGATCACAGCGGGCAAGCTGGCCGAGCCTTCGGCCAACCGCGCCAATGCCGCCGCTGCCGCATCCAGCAATGGTTGTTGCATGAACAGATCATCCAGCGAGTACCCCGTCAAACTCAGCTCTGGAAACACAACCAAGCTGGCGCCGGCGGCGGCGGCAGCCCGCGCCTGTTCAACGATGGCCGCCGCGTTGACCTCTGGGTCCGCCAACCGGACCGGCACCGAGCACGCGGCTACCCGAACGAATCCTGCTTCAACGGAATCGTGATTCACCACGCTAGTCTTCCAGATGGCCACCGGCGGGTGCCCCAACCAGGCTGGGAACGGACGGTCAGGTGGTCAAACCGGCCCGGCGGCACTGGGCAACCAGGTGCGTTCCTGTCGCCAACGTGGTCAACCCGGCCCAGCGGCGCTGGGCATCCACCGGACCTCCCGCTCCCCAAAGCGGTTGAAGGCGCGGCCTACCTCAGGTGTTGTCCACCGGCAGACGAACGCCGACGGCGCGCCGGGCCCCACACGATCAGCCAGGCTCCGCCCAGAACCAAGGCCAAGGCGGCGCCGGCCAGAGCGGCCGACTCAGCCCCAGTCAACGGCAATCCGCGAGCGCCAGATCCGCCAGACGCGCCTGACCGGCCAGGCGCCTGGTCAACGGCGGGTTTCTCGCCAGCGGCCGGCGGATCATCCAACACGGGAATAGGCGCCGAAGACCCAGTGTCCTCAATGGTCACCGAATAAGCCAGAGTCTCGCATTGATCCAGGTCATCACAGACTCGGACGGTGAACGAATCGTCCCCCCAGTAGCCTGGGCGCGGCGCGTAACTCACTGCCCCGGAATCAGTCAGAGTGACCGTTCCATGCGCCGCCGGTGTGAGCGAGTCCGCGTCCAGAGCCCGCAAGCTGGTACCGGTCACGTCCTTCATCACGTCCACCAGGACCGCTGTTTGGTCATCTTCCAGCAAGAAATGTCTCCCCGCACCGGACGGGGCGCCCTGCACAACGACCGTCAATTCCGCCGTCCGCGACTGGCCCAACGTGTCGGTGAAGACAACGGAGAATGTGTATTCGCCGTCCGGCAGTGAACCCGCGTTGAAGGACACCTGCCCGTCCGTCCCGGCCGTCACCGAGGAGCCGGCGGGGGCGTCCGTGACCTCGGCCGCATCAATTCCGACCGCTGAAGTAACTGTCAGCTCGAAATCATGTGATCCGCCTTCCGGCAGCACCGCGTTCGACTCGCCTGAGATCCTAGGCGCCGCCACCCAGTTAGCGGTCAGCTCCAAACGTCCCGCCGAATCATCCAAACCGGTCACGCCATTGGCCGCGACCAGCGCGTGCTGGCCAAAGTCCCATTCACTGACCGATTGCGAACTCCAGCCCACGAAGGCGTGGCCGTCGCGGACCGGGTCAGGCCAATCCGGCGCCAACTCACCATACGAGCCGATCTCAGACCCATCACCAATGCCACCAGCGGCATCGAAAACTACGACCACATCCACCGGCTCGTAGTACAGCTCCAGCACCAGCGAGCCGTCATCAAGCACCGTGCCATCAACCACCGATGTTTGGTCGAACCGATAACCCGGATACACCCGCGGAACCGCAGTCACACTGGTGCCAATGCGGGCCGCCAGCGCGTGGCGCGTATCCAAGGATGCGGAGCGATCAGAATCCATCAAGTAGTGCTCAACTTGGTACGCCGCCGAACCGCGATCAAGCCATTTGGCATGCACGACAACTTGAGCCGCACCGGCCACTGAAGTTTCGCCAACCACCGTGGCGTACTCCGCGTCAAGGAACCAACCCGCGAACGTGAACCCGTCACAGACCGGAACGGTCTCATAACCGGCGGCGTCCGTTAGCTTGGACCATCTGGGCACCGTCGCGACCGTGATCGACGCGGGCGCCACAGTGCATTCAGATGGACCGTGCAGGTCGAAACTCACCGTTGTAGTGGCCTCCTGCCACGCCCCGTACATGTTGACAGTCTGCTGATCCTCGGAATCAATCATTCCGGCGGTGATCACACCGCTGGCGAAGTCCCAAGCCTCGTCCGAATCCGCCACACCGGGCCCCAACGGCTCCGTGAACCAGCCCACAAACATATAACCCACCACCGTTGGCGGAGACTGGCCAACGGCAGGAAGCACCTCACCCAACCGCCCGGTGTGTGTCACTGGCCAGCCCGCGAAGGCAGTGTCGCTGGGCGGAGCGTTCAGATCAAAGCGGACGGTCAAGTCCTTCTTCTTGAACACGGCCGTCACCGTTACATCTGCCGAAGGCATGATGAGGGAAGTCTCCGCCGCCGCGGGGTCAGCCACGGTTGGCTTGCCCACGGTAGGCTCATCCACTTGCCAATGATCAAACTCGTAACCCGGCTGGGCGGTGGCTGTCAAGAAAGCCTCCGCGCCTTCCAAGTACGTCAACTGGTCTGAGTCCGCACCGCCCTGGAGCGGATTGGCCACTACGGTCAGCCCAGGAAAGGCTGGCACTGTCACGCCGACAACGTTGCTGAGCGAATCGTTGGAGTCAATTCCGGCCACGTAAACCAACCGACCCGGCGACAAAGGCGAGTCATCGAGATCGAAGGAGATCGTATTTGAACCTACCGTCATGCTGCCCCGCACACACGAATCGAACAGCGCGGCCGCTGTGGGCGGCGAACCATCAGCAGCGGTAACCCGGTAGCAATAGGAGCCAGGCCGGTCAGATGTGAAGGTGGCCGTTCCAGCGCCCTGGCTGGTACGGGTGCCCACGCCGGCAGTCAGAACGGGCGCCGGCGCCTTGAGGAAAACTTCTGAGGTGGCGGGCGAACCGAGCACCGAGTAGCCCTCAAATCCCGCCGGTAGGCCGCCGATGCCGACCGTTACAGTTCCCTCTTCCGTCACCGACGCTAGGGGCAAGGTCCAGACGGTGAAGTCTTCGTTAGACGACCATCCGTCTGGATCAGTAATGACCGCTCCGGTGCCGTCAGTCACCGTGATCTCATCAACGTCCAAGTCCTCCACCGGCTGGTCAAAAGTCAGCATTAGCTGGGACGATGTTTGCGCGCCGGCCGCTCCATCCGCGGTTACCTCAAGGTTCAAGACCCGCAAACGGAGAACGTTCTTCATCAAGGATGACTGATAGAGACCAACTGGAGTGGTCTTCGTGTCAGTGACTGCCGCACCGAATCCGTAGACACCGTCCTCTCCGCCCATGGTCAGGCCAGCCAGCTCGCTCTCCGGCAACCACACCGTGGCGGCCAGGGCGGCCGAATCGGCTTGCGCCGCCGGCACGGAGCTTGGAAGCGGATACACTTCGCTGGCCGAGAACGGGACCTCACCATTGGCTGCGATCCAGTCCCGCTGCGACCCGGTGACGGTCCGTTGCGGGTAGCCAACGGTCTGGCTCAGATCTAGATCGGTCAGATCAACACCGCCGTCGTAGGCCGGTACGTACAGCGGGAAGACCGGCTTTCCGCTGGCGTTGACCGGGTCCTGAACACCTGACGTGCCAAAGGAATAGCGGCCGGGATAGACCGACCCACCAGTGATTTTCACTCCGCCGCTGACACCGCCGATGGAGTACCGCCCAGAGTCTGAGCCGCCTTGGGCGATCACATATCCGCCCTCGATGATCACCGATCCGGGCACCTGGGCGGAAGGGGTCTCGCGGTAGCCGCCAATCGCCACCAGGTTGCCGGCGGCCAGCACCAACGGCGAACCCGTGATCTTGACAAAACCAGGCTCCCCTAGTCCGGCTGAGCCACCAATCGCCACGTTGGCGACTTGTGTGTGCGCCCTAACCTTCGCGTTTCCGCTGATTGTTATCTCCCCCATGGCGCCGTTACGGCCGGCGCCGATAGCCGCACTGTCTCGGCTGGGGCCCGCGAACACGGTTGCCTGGCCCCCAATCGAGATGGCGCCGCTGGCGGCGTTTGAGCCACCGCCAATCCCGGCTCCCTGGCCGCCGCCCTCCGCGTTGACTGTAGCGGAACCGCCAATGGTAATCACCGCACCAGGGGACTCCGAGCCACCGCCAATTCCGGCGGCGCTAACCCCACCTTTGGCGGTGACCGTTGCGCTGTCGCCTATGGTGATAGTTCCCGCCTTGCTGCCGGGACCGCTGTGACCGCCAATCCCGGCGCCACCGCTTCTGGAGGTGAGATTTGAGCCGCCCGATGCCGTAACCACCGCATCGCCGCCGATCGTTACGTTGCCGGCGCCACCAATCCCGGCCTTGGCCGGACCTCCCACAGCTTCAAGCGAGCCCGCGACTGATGAAGTAACGGTGACTTGGGCTGCCGAGCCCACATCGATTCCGGCTCCGCCATCCGACTTCAGCGACGAACCACCAGTCAGATCCAGATTCACCTTGGAGTTGCTAGTCAGTTTGAGCGCTGGTTCAGCGGTGGGTTCGTTGATCGTCACGCCCGCCAACTCAAGGTGCAGCGCCGGGGCGCTGGCCTGAGCAATCGAAACCTCCACCCGGACCGGGAAGGCCCCATTCAAGATCAGGCGGTGGTCCTCCAAAGTCAAAGGGCTGGGGAGCGAGTCGCTGAAGGCGTCGCTGACGCCACTGAGGGTAAAGACGCCTGCGGGAGAATACGCAACCGTCACCTTCAGCGGATCACCACTGCTGGCCAGATCCGCCGGGGTCACCCGGATCGCGGTGCCTGGCGCGGCCTGGGACAGGCTGGCCATGAACGGCACCGCCACGGCCGCCGCCACTAGACCTGCCGTTATCCGCGGCCAAACGCGGGCCGCACGGGCGGTCTGGGCCGCCCGGTGGCGTCCGTGACGCCCGTCCCCGCGCCGAGCCCGCGGGCCGTTCCCGCTCCCGTTCCTGTTCCCACTTGATGCTGAACTAAACCAGATACCCAATCGTCCGTTCACGAGCACGCGCCGCCTCCTCTTGGCTTGTCTCAATTTCCGCAGCTAATTGACAGTCAGCTAGGTTGGAGCGTAGCCCAATCACGACGGATCGCGGCGCCAACATTCCGCAGAATAATGCGCGCCAGGAACTGGATTTTGGGCTCATGGTTATGCTCATATTTGCCACCTACCGCATTGGTGCCACGCATTTCGTGGGACAAACACACCATCCCACGGGATGGTGTTGGTCGCCGGCGGCGCCGGCCTCCACTGACCCGGCCCGAACGCCTACCTGGCGGCCGCACTGCGCTGACCAGGTAAGACGTGCCTCTCTGACGGCGGGGCGGCGAGCGCTCAGAGCCGGCGGAGTGATCATGACGGGTCGTCCAGGCCACGGCCGGCGCGCCGCCCAAATGGGCGCCGTACAAAGCCGGTCTCTGACGCGGGCACCCAGACAGCTCGTGCCGACGGCCATCCGCTCTTAGAATAATGACGGGATAAAACGGTTGAAATCTGAGTAGAAATGATCCGGCCGGCGGTTAAACCAGATGGCAAAACCGCCGGCCGGCTAACAATTCACGGGCTAGAGATTGTGAATTATGTCCTCCACCCGGTCCTTGGCGTCGCCAAACAACATGGCCGAATTCTCGTTGAAGAACAACGGGTTCTGCACGCCGGCGTAACCGGTCGCCATCGAGCGCTTGAAGATGATGACCTGCCCGGCCTCCCAGACGTGGAGCACCGGCATGCCGGCGATGGGGCTGGTCGGATCGTCAAGGGCCGCTGGGTTGACAGTGTCATTGGCACCGATCACCAGAACCACATCCGTGCTGGGGAAGTCCTCGTTGATCTCATCCATTTCGAAGACGATGTCGTATGGCACCTTCGCTTCCGCCAGCAGCACGTTCATGTGACCAGGCAAGCGTCCCGCCACTGGATGGATAGCGAACCGCACCTCGACGCCCCGCGCCCGCAGCTTCCCGGTCAGGTCCGCCACCGCGTTCTGGGCTTGAGCCACCGCCATGCCGTAGCCAGGAGCGATGATCACCGAAGAGGCCTCCTTGAGGAGATCCGCCACTTCCGGAGCCATAACCTCCCGGTGTTCGCCGTAATCCTTGGCCTCGCCCACAACCTGGCCGTCAGACCCGAATCCGCCCATGATCACGGAGATGAACGACCGGTTCATCGCCTTGCACATGATGTAGGACAGATAGGCGCCGGAAGACCCAACCAAAGCACCGGTGATGATCAGCAGGTCGTTCTCCAGGGTGAACCCGGCCGCGGCCGCCGCCCAACCGGAGTATGAGTTCAGCATCGACACCACCACCGGCATGTCGCCACCACCGATGGCGGCCACCAGATGCAATCCCAGCAGCAATGCGATCAAGGTCATCACCGACAGCAGGACTAGGCCCAAGGTGGCGTCTCCGCCGCCACCAAGGTGCTGATCCTCTGGCAGGATCACGAACCACACCGTCACTGCCAGGAACGCGACAACCGCTCCCAAGTTGATCAGATTGTGCTTGGGCAGAGCCAACGGGGCCGACTTCATCTTGGCGGACAGTTTCAGGTAGGCGATGATCGAACCCGTGAACGTGACCGCGCCAATGAACACCCCGGCGAACAACTCTCCGTAATGGAGCTTGTCGCCAACGTGACCGGGCTCAAGGTAGGAAACCCAACCCACCAGCACCGCCGTCAAACCGACGAACGAGTGCAGCAGCGCGATCAACTCCGGCATGCCGGTCATTTCGACGCGCACCGCCAGGACGATCCCCAACAGCGCACCCACCGCCATTGGCACCACGATTGCTATCACTGCCCAGGAAGGAGCGGCAGCGGTTGTCAGTACAGTACCGGCTTCAACACCAGGCACGTCTAAGTCCAATTGCTGTTGGACGGCCAGAACGGTTCCGAGGATGGTGAACACCAGCGCGATCCCCATACCAACCATGCCAAAGACAGTCCCGCGCTTAGCGGTGTGGTGCTTCGACAACCCAGCCAGAGCCAAAATGAAGGCCAGGCCAGCAATAATGTAGGAGCCTTGAATCAAAGAGTTCGACATGGTTTCAGCTCCTCTTGAACATTCCCAGCATCCGCTGAGTCACAGTGAATCCACCAAACACGTTGATCGAGGCCAGCAGGATCCCCCCCACCGACAACACGACGATCGCGACCGACGAATCGGCGTCCCTGAGGCCCAGCAACGACCCGACAATGATGATCCCGGAAATGGCGTTGGTGACGGACATCAACGGCGTATGCAGCGAATGGTTGACGTTCCCAATCACGTAGTAGCCAATCACCACCGCCAACATGAAGACCATGAAGTGTCCCAACAGGCCGGCCGGCGACGCCCAGAACAACGCCAGCAGGGCCACCGCGCACACGCCCATGACCGAATACCCGACCGCCGGATTTCGCGGTTTCTTGACCTCCGGTTCAGGGGGCGGACCGGGCGGCGCCGCTCCAGCGGCTGGTGCCGCCGAAACGCTCACCGCCGGTGGCGGCCAGGTCACTTCGCCGTCGTTGGTCACGGTCATCCCTCGGATGACTACGTCTTCCATGTCCAGCACGAGTTCGCCATCTTTGCCCGGCGTGATCAGCTTGAACAGGTTGACAATGTTCTGGGCGAAGAGGTTCGAGGCCTGAGTGGGCAACCTCCCAGCCAAGTCCGTGTAGCCAATAATCCTCACGCCATTGGCGGTTGTCACGAGCTTGTCCGCGACCGATCCAGCCACGTTCCCGCCGGAGCCGGCTGCCATGTCCACGATCACCGATCCGGGCCTCATGGAGGCCACCATCTCCTCAGTGATCAACCGGGGAGCCGGCTTGCCCGGAATCAGTGCCGTCGTCACCACGATGTCGACGTCCTTGACTTGTTCCGCGTACATCCGCGCCGCCGCAGCGGCGTAATCCTCAGATGCCTCCTTGGCGTAGCCATCGGTAGACTCCTGAGACTCGGCCTCAACCGCTACGAAGTCCGCTCCCATTGACTCGACCTGTTCCGCGACTGCGGCCCGGATGTCGGTCGCCCGCACGATCGCGCCTAAGGCCCTGGCCGCGCCGATGGCCGCCAATCCGGCCACCCCCGCGCCAGACACGAACACCTTGGCAGGCGGGACCTTTCCGGCCGCCGTGACCTGTCCGGTGAAGAAGGACCCGAAGACACCCGCGGCTTCGATGACCGCACGGTAGCCGGCGATGTTCGCCATTGAGGAGATCACGTCCAGCGCCTGAGCACGCGAGATGCGCGGTACCGAATCCATTGCCAGCACGGTCACCTTGGCCGCAGCCAGCTTCTTGAGCAATTCTGGACTCCTGGGGGCCGCGATCAAGCCAATCAGAACGGCTCCAGGTTTCAGCAGCCCGATCTCCGCCGCGCTGGGCGGTTCTATCTTGGTGACCACGTCAGCCCCCCAGGCCGCCTTCCGCGCCACAATGTCCGCACCAGCCTCGCGGTATAACTCATCGGGGAAAGAGGCCAAGGCGCCAGCGCCTTCCTCAATCACCACCGAGTACCCCAGTTTCACCAACTGAGCGACCGATTTGGGGCTGGCCGCCACCCGTGTTTCGCCAGGCGATGACTCTTTAGGCACGCCAATCCGCATAACACCGTTCCTTTCCTTAGACTATTTAGGGTTGTTGCCTTCCACTTCTTTGATACGCGACTCTATCCGCCGAGTCGCGGACCGCAGTTCCTTTTCCGCGTCCAGTCCGGCGGCGTCGGCTTCCGCCGCCAGCGCCACCAGCCGTTCGCCTAGGAGTTCTCCCGGACGCGCCACTCGACTAGCTGAGTCCGCCGGTCCCGTCGGGACCGGACCGGGCAAGTCAAGGGCCGCCGCCACATCCAGATTGAGTCCCGCCCGCCGTGCCCTTCCGACCACCTTTTGGGCCCGGGCCAGCGGCGACTGGGCGACCGGGATGCCATCGAGGACCGAGGCCCTCGATTTCTCCTCCGCTTTGATCTGGTCCCACCGCTGGTATGACTGTTCGGCGGACACGCCGGTCGGCTCACCAGCCGCGAAGACGTGCGGGTGGCGGCGCACCAGTTTGTTCGCCACACCTCTGGCTAAGTCGTCAAGCGAGAACGGATCGTCCGGATCCTCAGCCCCGATCGTGGCGTGAAAGACCACTTGCAAGAGCACATCGCCCAATTCTTCGCGCAGGTCAGCGCGGTCACCATGTTCAATCGCTTCAGCCGCCTCATAGGCCTCTTCAAGCAGGTACTGGACCAGCGAGTCATGGGTTTGTTGGGCGTCCCAGGGGCAGCCGCCGGGCGCCCGCAGCCGGGCCATAACCTGGACCAGGTAAGCCACCGCGGCCAGGGGCTCTGCGCTTTCCGGAGCGCCCGCCGCCGGAGATGACTGGCACGAGCCAGTGCGGGAATGGGCAGATTGAGGAGCGTCAGCCTCAGCGCCAGCAGCTTTCACTGGCCGGATTCCGGGGCGAACTCGGGGAAAAGCTCCTCGGCCGGAAGCGGAGCCAACAAAGCCTCAGGGATCGCCCATGACCGTTCAATCGAGGCCACGACCCCGTCAGTCTGCCAGTCGCGGTTCATCTCGCCATATCGAGGATTCAGCTTGACCTTGGCTAGGGCTTCACTGATCTGCTCTTCAAGAATGTCTCCGGCGGCGACCGCATCGTTCAACATTCCACCGCGGGCACCTTCAACGAGGGCGATGGCCTCCGGATCCGCCTTCTTTATTCGCTCCAAAACCTCCTGGCTCTCGAGCCCCTGGGCGGCCCACTCCCGCGCGAACACCTCCGCCCACTCCTCGGAAGACCGTGAATCGAGCTCGTCGAGGCGCGAGTCGTAATCAGTGCCCGCCAGTAGCTGAGAAGCGACCCGGTCCATGACGAGTTGACCCATGACGTCACCAACGGGGACGCGGTCTGCCTGGCTGGCCCCGGGCGCGACCAGCGCGTTTATGTCTTCCCACAGTTCACTGAACCGTTCCTGAGTGATGACTTCCGGGCCAATCACCGCAGCGGCATCCGACCGGTCGCAGGCCGCCAGGGCCGGACCAACCACTAGCGCTCCAGCCACCACCAGGACAAGATGCCTGGTCAAGTGCTTCAAAGCCACGTCGATTCCCTTCTTTGGGTCGTTAAATCAGTCATGGAGCGGGCACACACCGCGTCCATCTTACGCGTCATACCGGACCATCCCCGCCTCCCGCGTTTCGCGTGGCCCGGCGCCGGTCTTCCGGCCCCGAGCTTGCCGAGGACGCCGGCGAAGAACCGGCCTTCCCGGTTCCGAAGGTCAAGGGGTACAGACGCTCCCGTCGCGGGGCACCACGCCGTCCAGGAGGTACTCCGTCACCAGGGGGTCCACACAGGTGCTGCCCCTCAAATAGCCGCAGTGGCCCTCGCCCTCGCGGGTCACCAGCACCGCCGAATCGAGCGTGTCCGCCAACCGCTGCGACCAAACATAAGGAGTGGCCGGATCATTAGTGGTACCGATCACCACGATTGGAGCGGCGCCCTTAGCCGCCCACGAAGCCGGCGGTTCAGCCGCCGGGTACGGCCACGCCTCACACCTCAGCGCCTTCCAAGAAAAGTGCCGCCACACCGTGGGAGCCGCCCGCGCGATCTCCTCCGCCTCAGCCCGCATGGCGGCGGGATCCGGGTCGCCGCGACCGTCCGCGCAGGTGATAGCCCACAACGCCTCGACCGAATTGCTCGCGTAGACGCCATCCGGCCCGCGCCCCGAAGACACGTCCGCCAGCTCCAGCAACAGGCCGGGGTTTTCTTCCTCAAGCATGCCCACCAACGCGTCCGTCAGATAGGGCCACGACTCCTCGGAATTCAGCGTCACCCTCACGCCGCTGAAGGCCAGATTGGCCGTCATCACCCGACCGCCGGCCACGCCCGGCGGGCGGGAACGCAGTTGGTTCAGAACCGCGCCGATCCGCGCCATCGCTTCATCCACGCTCCCCATCAATGGGCACTCCTCCAGGCCCAGGCAGTAGGTCGCATAGGCCCGGAGCGCTGACTCGAAACCACCGGCCTGTTCAACGTTTTCCTGGAAAGGGGTCAACTTCGGGTCAACGCCGCCGTCAAGCACCATCCGGCCTACCCTGGCCGGGAACAATGCCGCATAGGTGGCCCCCAAATACGTGCCATATGAGAAACCCAGATAGGTTAGCTGTTCTTCGCCCAGCGCGGCACGCAGGACATCCAGGTCTCGGGCGGCGGAGACACTATCTACGTGGGCCAGCAGCGGGCCGGTCTTCTCCGCGCAGCCCAGCGCGAATTCCTCCCACATCGCTGCCGCGGCGGCTAGGCCTTCCGCCGTGGAACCGTCCGCGTCAAAGGCCTCCAACCGGTCAAGCTCCGCATTGTCCAGGCAATCAATCGGGGCGGAAAGCCCCACCCCTCGCGGATCAAATCCAACCAAGTCCAGCGCGTCCGTGAGCCTCATGGGCATACGGCCGTTGACAAACGCCAGACTGGCCAGCCCGGAAATCCCCGGTCCGCCGGGGTTGATGACCAGCGAGCCGGTCGATTCTTTCCCTGCCAGCCGGGCCACCGCCAAACGCAGCATGCCGCCGGCTGGATCGGCATAGTCAATCGGGACCGCCAGCGCCGCGCATCGCATTCCGCCCAGGCCTCCCCCAGTGCAATCAGACCAATCCAATTGCTGAGAATAGAACCCCTCCAGCGTTGTCCAACGCGACGGTGCGGTCCTCAATGCCTCAGCTGACGGCGGCGCCGCTGTGGGCTCTGGGGCCACGCCATCCTGACGGCAGGCGGTCAGCGAGCCCAACCCGGCCAACGCGGCAGCCATCAACCAAGCCGTGACCCGGGACCAACGCTCGCCCCCGCGGTTACCGGTCGCCCGCCCCATCCGGCTCCCTCACGCTCCCGCAGGCGGGGAGCCGGGCACACGCTTTACCAGGTCCTCAATTAGCGCTCCCAGCCAGCGCACCAGACCGACACCCGCCAAGGCTGGCTCGCCAAGCCTTGAGCCGGTGCGCGGCGGGGGTATGAGGACCGTACGCGTAGCCGGTTTGATGACTGTTCCAGGCGCGATTCGCCGCAGCCACAATTGCTGCGATTCAGCCAATGCGCAAGGTGTCAGCCGGATGAACTTGCCCTGGCCAGCGATTTGCGTCAGACCCGCCGCACGCGCTTGTAGCCGCAGTTTGGCGACCTCAAACAGCGATTCGACCGGTTCCGGTATGGGTCCGTAGCGGTCGGTCAGTTCGTCCGCCACCGCCTCCAAATCCGCCGCCGATGCCGCCTGGGACAGTTTCGCGTAAGCCTCCAGACGCAACCGGTCCCCGTCTATATAGGAATCCGGGATGTGGGCGTTAACCGGCAGTTCAATCAGCACTTCGGCCGGAGTTTGGTCTGGTTCGCCCTTGGCTTCCGCGACCGCCTCGGCCATCATCCGCAGGTAGAGGTCAAACCCGACACCGGCGATATGCCCCGATTGCTCACCACCCAGGAGGTTCCCAGCGCCCCTGATCTCAAGGTCCTTCAACGCCACTCGCATCCCGGCCCCCAACTCGGACTGGGCGGCGATGGTAGACAGCCGGTCATGGGCCGTCTCCGTCAGAGTCTTGCCCCGGCCGTAGAAGAAGTAGGCATAGGCCCGCTCCTTTCCCCGGCCAACCCGTCCGCGCAATTGGTGAAGTTGGGCCAGGCCAAACTTGTCCGCGTCATCCACTATGAGCGTGTTCGCGTTGGCGATATCAAGGCCCGTCTCCACTATCGTGGTGCAAACTAAGACGTCATGGCGCTTCTCCCAAAAGTCCACCATCACCTTTTCGAGCTCGTTCTCTCGCATTTGCCCGTGGGCAATCGCGATGCGCGCCTCCGGTATTAGCTCAGCCAAATTGGCCGCCGCCCGGTTGATTGACTGAACCCGGTTATGAACATAAAAGACCTGTCCTTCACGCAACAGCTCACGCCTTATAGCGGCGGCGATCTGTCCCGGCGTGCGCGGTCCCACATAAGTCAGCACTGGATGGCGTTCTTCCGGCGGCGTGGTCAAAGTGGACATTTGGCGGATACCACTGACGGCCATTTCCATAGTCCTGGGAATTGGCGTCGCGGACATCGCCAGCACGTCGACTTCTGGGCGCTGCGCCTTCAGCGTTTCCTTGTGCTCAACGCCAAAGCGCTGCTCTTCGTCGATTATCACTAGCCCCAAATCCTTGAACCGCACATCCCCGGTGATCAGCGAATGCGTGCCAATTACCACGTCCACCTTGCCGGCCGCCAGATCGTCCTTGGTGGCTTTGACCTCCTTGGGCTTCTGGAACCTGGATAGAGCCCTGACCTCGACCGGGAACGGTGCGTATCGGTCGGTGAAAGTCTCCATGTGCTGGCGCACCAGCAGCGTGGTAGGTGCCAGCACCGCCACTTGCTTGCCGTCCTGAACCGCCTTGAACGCGGCCCGGACAGCGATCTCCGTCTTGCCGTAACCGACATCCCCGCAAATCAGGCGATCCATTGGTGGGGTCTGCCGCATATCGCCCTTGACCTCATCAATAGTGGTCAACTGGTCCGGGGTCTCAACATAGGCGAAGGCATCTTCCAGCTCCCGCTGCCAGGGGGTGTCCGGGCCAAAAGCGAAACCCTTGGTAGCCATACGGGCGGCGTAAAGCCGAATCAATTCATCCGCCAAAAGACTAACCGCCTTGCGGGCGCGAGCCTTAGTCTTGGCCCAATCAGCACCACCCAGCCGGCTCAGTGCCGGGCTTTCCCCGCCCACATAACGGGTTACCTGATCCAAAGCGTCAGTCGGCACATAAAGCTGATCGCCTGGCTGACCGCGCTTCGACGGCCCGTATTCGATCAACAAATACTCGCGAGTCACCGCGCCTTCGCCACTGCCAACCGTCCGGTTGACCAATTCAGCGAACCGGCCAACACCGTGCTGTTGATGAACTACCAAGTCGCCCGCCTGGAGCTGCAGCGGATCGACCGCCGCCTTGCGCCGCGAAGGCATCCGCCGCATATCACGAGTGGATGTGCCGTGGCGCCCCGTCAGGTCCTTCTGACTGACCACGGCCAGCTTCAACTCCGGAACAGTGAATCCGGCCCCAGAAGCGGTGGTGACCAGGACAATCCCGGTCTGGGCGGCCGGCTGATCGAGGTCTGGAATCAGCCTGGCGGGAACGCCTTCACCGCCTAGTCGCTCAACCAGACGCTTAGCTGGGCCAGCCCCTTCGGTAGTCAGCACCACCCGCCAGCCCTCCTTGACCCAGCGCTGGAGTTGCTTGACCGCCTCGCCTACTCGGCCGTGGTAGTTGGCCAGTTCGCGGGCGCCCAAAGCGATGTGAGCCGTGCCGCGAAGTTCGGCGCTGTCGCCGAGCCATCCGGTGCTGTCGCCTTCAGGCCGACCAGTCTCCAATTCCGGCTCTTCCGCGCCGGGCAAGCCAAAGACCGACGCGTTCCACCAGCCGCAGCCAACCGCCATGGCCTCCTTGTGAAGCTCTTCCAAGGTCAAGAAGGAGCCCTTCGCCAGATCGATTGGCGAATCGGCGCCAACGGCCGCAGCTTCCCAGGCTGCCTCCAGGAACTCGTCCGCGGTGGAAAGCAGATCCTCCGCCCGCCGGCGCAAACGCTCAGGATCTAAGAAGAGCATCAGCGACCCCCGCGGCGCCAGATTGAGGACCGGGGTCAGTCCGTCCGCCAGCACCGGGATGAGTGACTCCATACCCTCAGCGCTGATTCCTTGAGCGATCTGGTCCAGCATGTCGGTCAACCCCGGCAGCGCTCCAATGAGCGCCTTGGCGCGGGCTCTAACGGCCGGCTTGAGGAGGAGCTCGGCGCAAGACGGTGCCCACAGGCCGTCCTCCGCCAAGTCCGATGAACGCTGATCAAGCACGGCGAAGTAGCGGATCTCGTCGACTTCATCGCCCCAAAAATCGACCCGGATAGCGTGATCCTCCGTAGGCGGGAAGACATCCAAGATTCCGCCCCGAACCGCGAACTCGCCCCGGCGGCTGACCATATCGACCCGGGTGTAGGCCAGCGCCGAGAGACGCTCAGCAACCTGGCTCAGATCGGCTTGATCGCCGGTCATCAGTTTGACTGGCTCAAGTTCCCCCAGCCCAGCCACCACCGGCTGCAAGACTGACCGCAGCGGCGTGATCAAGAGTTCAATTGGCCCGCGCCGGCCGGCGGCCTCCGGGTGCGCGAGCCGCCGGAATACCGCCGTGCGGCGTCCCAAAGTATCCGCCCGGGGCGAGAGCCGCTCATGTGGCAGCGTCTCCCAGGCCGGCAATACAGCGATGGTGTCCTTGGGCATCATCGCCTCGACAGCCTGCGCCAATTCCTCAGCCGCGCTGGTCGATGCCGTCACCACCACCACTGGAGGATGCGGACCTGGCCCGTGGCCAGCCTCCCGATAAGCCTTCGCCATGGTCTGGGACATCGCTGCCACCAGTGCCGGGCGCACCGGCTGGATAGCGGCTATGTCAACATGGTCGCTTTGACCCGGATCGAGCCCTGCCCGGGCACGGACGCGCTCTAAGACTTGGGCCATGCCCGCATCGGCGGCCAGCAACTGGGGCAAATGGCTCAGGGTCATGCCTGGCCACCGCCTTCCCGGGCCGCTTCGGGCCCGCCAGATTCGCCGTCCGCGGCGGCCGGGGAGTCATCCCCAGGGTCCTTAGGAGGGTGTTGGACAACACCCTCCGCCTGTGTTGACGCGGGGGGAGGAGGGCTCTCACCAGCGGTCACGCGGCAGTCTGGGGGTGGGGTTGCGCCGACGAGCCTGTCTCCAGACGGGCTCCTAGGCGGGGTATGCACCGCGCGGTGAGCGGCACCCACACCTTCCAGCACACCCCGTGCGACGGCAACGGCGGCCTTATCTACCACCAACGCCACGTCCGGCCTGAGCGAAGCCGGAAAATCCG
>JAIRXP010000038.1 GCA_031268215.1 Bifidobacteriaceae bacterium
AATCAACCGCCGTGAACCAACGACGACGGACTATGATCAGAACTGGAGGACACCCGTCCTCCCTGGTGAACCGAGGAATTCGGCCCTAATCCAAGCCAGTCGGTAGCGACCGGAAGGGCCCAGAAGGCCCCCGGAGGTCGGAGGTTCAAGTCCTCCCTCCGCGGCCATATGCGCAGGTCAGAGGCCCGGAGAAGTCCGGGCCTCTGGTGTTTCCGGACTCAGGCGTCCATTTGCTCTCCACTTTGAACTCGGTCAGTGGGGTCCTGCACGGGCGGCGTGACCAGTGGTTGGCTTTGCCTGTCGCGCCCGCGTGGTACTGGGTGCCGGGGTGGTGGTGTACGTGACAATGGAGACCATGCAGCCGACTGCTACCGCCCTAGCGGAGCTGCTGGGAGCCGCGCACAACGTCAGCCGCCAAGTCCAGCTCTTCACCGCCGTCGGGGTCGGTAGGTTTGCTCATGACGGCATCCGCTATCTGCCGTACCTGCCCAAAGGTACGCGGCTGGTTCCACAGGAAGTTCTGACTCCTAAAGGCCGCAATTACCGGGTTACCAGCAGGGAGCAAACGCTCATCGACTGCCACCTGCGTCGCTCACAGCGTGTGCGCCCGTCTGGGCTGGATGTTGGATGTCAAGCGAGACCCGTGGCGGGTGGCAGACGAGACGCTGGCAACCGAGAAGGCAGTCAGCTTGCTCCCGGCATGTTGCGATGGTGGCTCGTGGTCAGCGCCAGAACTGGTTGCGGCAGTTCCACTTGACCTGAAGGAGGTGTCCGATGCCGTTTGAACTGACGCTGGATGAGTCCGGCCGGGTTTCGCAAACCGAGGGCAAGACCCGAGAGTACAAGCTGAATCTGGCGTCTAAGGACCGGGTGTTGCAGGCCGTGGTGGCGTTCGCCAATTCGGCTGGCGGCGAGTCGTCATCCCGTAACCTGGTGCTGGCACGGATCTTCAGAGAGTTGGATCTGATTGAGGAGTGGGGGACAGGAATCCCAGAGGTCGTTCGGTCACTCGACGCCGTTGGTCTGCCGGAGCCGGACTTCTACCAGCGCCGCGAACGGATTCGGATCACCGTCCACATCCAGAACCACGATCCCTTGAAATACCGAGTCCAGGATAATCTGGGCAACGCGACAACTCAGGAACACCAAGGCGAGCAGCGGGTAGGTGCCTGAGTGCCCAAGCTGGGTGCCCAAGTATCGGACCGAATGCGGCATCGGGCGGCACCCAACGAAACGCTTGAACGGCTAACCGAAGGGCGTGGCCCGGTCGCGGTGATCGGCGCTCGCCGGGTCTTGTCAATGGAGGTGAGGGATCAGGATCGGTTTGGGCTCCTCGGGCTACCGGGGCAGTCCGGCCGCCTCCGCGAACACGGGTCGCCGAAGTCGACGCGCGGTAGCAGGGTCGCCATAGCCGCGGATTCGCCGGCAGCGCAGGCCAGCAGCCTGGCCGCACCGGGCTAGCGCGACCGGCGCATCTTCTCTTTCCATGAGTGGATCGTGTTGGCAGCGTTCGCGTACTTTGGTGTGGGCAGAGCCCTTGAGTTGGCCGATGCCGCAGCCTCCAGCTTGCGGGATCCGGTACCGTCAGACAAGACCGAGATTTCCGCACATAAGGGGAGTAATGACTCCGCATAGGGCTCGTCTGAAGCGCTTGTGCGGCATCGTCGAACTCGGCACTGATCACCCGGATCGAATTGGCTCCGCTGGCCGACTGCCCTTAGCGCAACCATCGACGATGGCGGCCGGCCGCCGGTGGCCCTCACAAGACTCTCAGGCGTATCCGGCGGCGCGTCGCTTGGTGCGGTCGGCTAGTATTTGGGGTGCCCGTCCGGGTTCAGTTCCTATCCCCCCGACAGGATCCACTGTAGTGCTCGTTGTTCACGCCTTCTGGTCGGCTAGCACAGGACTAAACCTGTGGGCCGAGGACTCCGATAGACCCGTCAGCTCGCGGTCACAGGCGTTCCGCGCCGCGCGGCTCCACCCGTTCGCGCTGCCGGCCGAGGAAATCGCCGCGGATGTCGCGGCACAAACGATAGGTGGGGCAGGCCCCGCCGCCGCTATAGGTAGCGCCATACTGCTGCTTCCCTCGTTCAAGATGGCGCCCCTCGACTCGCCGGAATTGGTTCGGCGCCGCCCGCGCCAGGTCCGGCACGACCCTCCGGTTCTGGCCCGCTGGACCGTTCCGGTGGCCACATTCGAGCCTGCTCACGCCGCGGATCTGCTTGGTTCGGAATTCGCGGACAGACGAGAAGGGCAATCCCTGGACCACCTGCGCCAGGTCGCGGCGTTCGCCGAGGATCTGGCGGAACGCCGCCGCGTGCTGCCGCTCTTGGAGGCTGCGACTCCGGCGACCGGGGGCACCCGCGCCGAAGTCCCGGGCGGCTCCTTCCGCGCTCGTTGGGCCCCGGTTGTCCAGGGGCCAGACTTGACCACGTTCCAATCGCTGGCCGCGGCCTTGCCGCCGGTTGGCCGCGCCCAGGCAGCGTTTCCTTCCGACATGCGGGGCCAGTCTCCGAATTCGGTGGTGACGGCTTGCCTGGAGGCGCTGGTTGACTCCGCTGTCCGCGCCCGCCTGCGCCGTGCCCAGGTGGATCTGGTCCGCAGTCTGCCGCCGCTGCGGGGTCGCCGCCCGGCCCAGCCGCCGGCCGCCGAGGCCTGGCTCGCCGCGTTGACCAGCGCGGACGGGATCTTCACGGCGGATCTGGCCGAGGCGGACCAGTTGACTCGGTCGCTGGCCCCCTGGGAGGACCTGCTGGAAGCCCGCGTCGGTCCAGCTCGCCTACTGCTGCGCGTGGTGGAGCCGTCGCGCCCGCAAGAGCGCGGCGAGCGGACCTACGATGCCGCCGGCGGACCGGGCGCGACGGTCGACACGTCCGTACACGCCAAGCGCGAGGACAATCCCTCCGGCGGCCCAGGCGCCGGGCCCTGGAGAATCGAGTTCCTCCTCCAGTCCGCTGAGGATCCGTCGCTTCAACTGCCGGCCGCCAGCCTGTGGCATGGCCAACAGGCATTGGCCCGTTGGCTCGACCGGCCGGACGAGTTGCTCCTGACAGAGCTGGGCAAGGCCTCGGCGGTCTACCCGGCGTTGGCCGAGGCTCTCCACCAGGCCCGTCCTGAGTGTTTGGAATTGGACGATGACCGCCTGGTCCTTTTCCTTAGCGAGAGCGCCCCACTCCTGGCCCAGGCCGGATTCGCGGTTCTGGTGCCGTCCTGGTGGACGGCCCGTTCCACGTTCGGCCTCCACGGCCACGCCGCCTCCCCACCGGAACGGGGGAGCGCCGGCTCGTTCTCGCGGGAATCGATTTGCCAGTTCAATTGGCGGTTGGCGCTGGGAGAGCAGCCCCTGACGGAAGAGGAATTGGCCCTGCTGGCGGAGGCGAAGACGCCGCTGGTGCGGCTGCGCGGTACGTGGGTGGCCTTTGACCAGGCCAGATTGGCCCGCGCACTGGCCTTTGTACGCACGCAAGGAGAGACGGAGTTGTCCGCGGCGGACGTGATAGGGCTGGCTGCGGCTCACCCCGATGATTTGGACTTACCGGCGCCGGTCACCGGCATAGAGGCCGATGGCGCTCTGGGCGCCCTCCTGGCAGGCCGCGCCGACCATACGGTTGAGCCGGTTTCCCCACCGGACTGGTTCGCCGCTGAATTGCGCCCCTATCAAGAGCGTGGATTGGCGTGGCTGGCATTCTTGTCCAAGTTAGGGATGGGGGCTTGCTTGGCGGACGACATGGGCTTGGGCAAGACTGTGCAGCTACTGGCCCTCGAAGCGGCAGAGCGCGCCGCCGCTGGGGTTGACGCGGACGGTGCGACGGACGGTGCGACGGACGGTGACGCGGATAGAGGGACGGACACGACGGCATCGGACACCGAAAAACTCAAGCCCACCCTGGTGGTGTGCCCCATGTCGCTGGTCGGCAACTGGCAGCGTGAGGCAGCGCGCTTCGCGCCGAAGCTACGGGTCTACGCCCATCACGGCGCGGGCCGGTCACGAGGCAAGCAGTTGGCGCGGACCCTGGTGGGCGTGGACCTGGCGCTGACCACCTACCAAACGGCCATGCGGGACGCGGACGACCTGGCGGCGGTGGAATGGCGGCGGGTGGTCTTGGACGAGGCGCAGGCGATCAAGAACTCGAACTCGCAGGCCGCGAAGACGGCCCGGCGGCTGCGCGGCGACCAGCGGGTGGCACTGACGGGTACGCCGGTGGAGAACCGGCTGGCGGAATTACGGTCCATCATGGACTTCCTGAACCCGGGAATCCTCGGGTCGGCGGAGCGGTTCCGCGAACGCTTTGGCCGGCCCATCGAACGGTACAGCGACCCTGACGCCGCCGGCCAGCTCAGAACCATCACCAGGCCTTATGTCTTGCGGCGGCTGAAGACGGACAAGTCTGTGATCGACGACCTGCCGGAGAAGATCGAGATGAACGAGCCGTGCATACTGACACCGGAACAAGCCAGCCTCTACCAGGCGGTGGTGATCGACATGATGGAGGAGATCGACCAGGCGGAGGGCATGGAGCGCCGGGCTAAGGTGCTGGCCGCCATGACTAAGCTGAAACAAATCTGCAACCATCCGGCGCAGTTCCTGCACCAGGGGCCAGCCGCGGCGCGGCGTTCAGGCAAAGTTGTGCGGCTGATGGAAATCCTCGCGGAGTTGATCGCGGAGGGTGACAAGGCCCTGCTATTCACCCAGTTCACCGAGTTCGGCGGCCTCCTGGTCGAGGAGATCGCGGAGCGGTTTGGATTCAAGCCGCTGTTCCTGCACGGGTCCCTGTCCCGGGTGCGCCGCGAGGAGATGGTGGCGGCGTTCCAATCCGGGGACGGCCCGCCGTTGTTCGTCCTATCCCTGAAGGCGGGCGGAACCGGCCTGAACCTTACCGCCGCGAACCATGTAATCCACGTGGACCGGTGGTGGAACCCCGCCGTGGAGAATCAAGCCACTGACCGGGCGTTCCGGATTGGGCAGAAGCGCGGTGTGCAGGTTCGCAAGTTCGTCACTCAGGGCACACTGGAGGAGAAGATCGACGCGATGATCGAAGACAAGAAGGCGCTGGCGGACATGGTGGTGGGAGGCGGCGAGGGTTGGTTGACCGAGCTTTCGACCGCCAACCTGCGCGACTTGTTTGCCCTGACCGAAGGGGCTGTCGGTGAGTGACTGGCGCGGGTGGTATCCGCCCTCGAGCCCCATTCGGGTGGAAGGTGGCATCAAAGCGCGCTCCAAGCGCGGCGGGATAGGTGAGAGTTGGTGGTCGGGGCGCTTCATCGCGGTGCTCGAATCCTTCGGCATGGGCTCGCGGCTGACCCGTGGCAAGAACTACGCCCGTCGCGGCCAGGTGTTGGACTTGCGGGTTGAGGCGGGCTCTGTGACGGCGGACGTTCAAGGATCGCGGCCCAGACCTTACCGGGTTCGGATTGGCTTGAGCGCGTTCGGCAAGGCCGAATGGGGCCAGGTGATAGAGGCGCTGTCGCAGGATGCCTGGTATACGGCGAAGCTCTTGGCCGGCGAGATGCCAGAGGAAATCGTCGGCTTGTTCGAGTCCCTGGGATTGAACCTGTTCCCAGCCAAGTCTGGCGATCTGACCATGGATTGCTCATGCCCAGACTGGTCCGTGCCGTGCAAACACCTGGCGGCGGTGTTCTACCTGCTCGCGGAGCGCTTCGACGAGGATCCATTCGAGGTGTTGGGATGGCGCGGCCGGGACAGGGAAGAGCTGCTCGACGCGTTGTCCGCGGCGCGCGTCGGCTCGGTGCCGGCGGATCGCGAAGACGTTCCAGACCCGGTGGCTCCCCTGTCTGGGTGTCTTGAGCGCTATTGGGATATGCCCGCTCCGGTGGCGCGGGCCGCCCCGGTCCACGCCCCGGCCGAGGCTCTGCTGGCCCAACTGCCACCCATAGGATTGGCGGTGCGCCGTGCGCCTCTGGCTGAGGCGCTGCGCGCCGCCTACCGGTGACCCCAGCTACGCGACGAGCGCAGCAGGACCAGACCGGACATCAGGGCGATGAGCGCGGCCCAAAGCGCAGGCATCGCTCCCGGTGCGCCGGTCAAAGGTAGGTCGCTGTTCGCTGCGAGCGTCGGCTCGGGCTTGGGGGCACTCGCCCCTGGATCAGCCACTGTCAAACTGACATCGAAGCTGGCGATGATCCCATTTGAGCCAGACACCGTGACTGTCGCGGTGTAGGCGCCAGACGGCAAGCCGGCCACGGGCAGAACGGTGAAAGAAGCATCACCACTGGCCGCGATACTGTTCAGCGAGCCGCTAGACAGCGCGAAGGCGGATGGGTTCGCGCCGGACATCGCCACCGTCAGCGGGCCAGTCGGGTTGGTGCCGGTGTTTGTCACCAAGACCGGCCTGGCCGTCGCATCGCCCGGGTCATACCCGCGGGTCAGGCCGGGGAAGGCGTAGGGGCTCGTCACGGACAGCGTGACGGCATATGGGGTGGTGATGTCGAATCTGGCGTCGGGGTTCGGCGCCACTGCGAGGTCTTGGCCGCCAAGCAGCGCGGTGCCCGGTACCGTCAGGGCGAGCGGCGCTGTCGCGGTTGCCGTAGGCGTGCCCGCGAAGCTGACCGTGACGGTTTGGGACCCTGCCGCACCGTTGGCCGATGCCGTCAATCCGGTTGGGAGCGACGCGAACCACCCAGCGATGTCGTGACCGGTGAACGCGGCTGAGAGTACGGCATCGTGCAACGTGATTACGGCGGTCTGCCCGGAAGGCAGCGTCAACCCTGGAACGCCGGTGATAATGGCATCCGCGACCGTCGCGGAACCGACTGGCGCCAGGTCGAACTTGGCGTATCTGATCGAGTTGGCGGGCGCGAAGGCCGGGTCTGCCGGGTAGAAGAAGCGGTCTGAGCCGGACGCCTGCGGCACGCCGTTTGTCCAGTAGGCGTAGCGTGCGGGAGTCAACGACATGGACGCCGAACCGATCGCGAACGCGCCGCCCACAGCAGTCACCTGGCCACCGCCAATCGTCAACATCCCGCTGCCCGTGCGAATGCCAACTCCAACCTGGCCGCCGGTCGCCGTCACGGTGCCGCCGCTGATGTCGATGGTCACTCCCGCGCCTGACATCGCTGCCCCTATGCCAGCGCCATAATCGCCGCCGACCGCGTCAACAGCGCCGCCCGAGATGACGACATTCCCGGCGGTGGTCGCATCGTAGCCAGCGCCTATACCGGCGGTGCGCAGTCCGCTGGTGGCGGTCACCGCGCCGCCCGTGACTGTCACGGCCCCGGCGCCTCCATACCAGCCGCCGCCGATACCGGCGCTGCGTTCGTTTCCTTCGGCGGCGACCGTGCCGCCGTTGATCGTGGTCGTGCCGCCGGAGCCTTGCAGGCCACCGCCGATGCCTGCACCGTTGAGGCCGCCGACTGCGCTGACATGGCCGCCATTTACGGTTACGGTCCCGCCGGCGCCGTACTGGCCGCCGCCAATCCCGGCAGCCTCCCGGCCTCCGGTCGCCGCGATGGTTCCGCCGTTGATCGTGATGTCTCCGGCAGGGGCGAACCGGTAACCGCCGATCCCGGCGCCTCTTTGGCCGCCGACGGCCGCCAAGGAACCCGTGCTGGCGGCGGTGATCGTCAACTCTGTGCCGACCTCCACCGCTATGCCGGCCGCCGAGTCCGCCGCTGTCAGCGTATTGGTGCCGGTCAAAGTCAAATCGACGGCCGCGCCGGGCTTAACGGCCAGCGGAGAGCCCGCGCCAGCGCCGCTGCGGTCTATCGACACCCCGTCCAAGGTGAGTTCAGCCCTCACGCCGGCGGCCACCACTACCTGCTCAGTGGTGAAGGTCAGGCCGGGCGCCATCGAGATCGTGTACGTGCCGCCTTCGGTTACAGTCAAGCAACCGCTGGCATAGCTCCAGTCGGTGCCCTCGTTTCCGCCCGTGACCGCGAAGTCGCCCGGTCCCGCCCACGTCGCTGGCGCCGCCATGCCCGCCATCGCGACCCCCAAGATCGCTGCCGCCGCGAGTGCTCTGGTCCGCCGTTTTCTCGCCATTGTTGATGGTCCCTTTCCGTCTGCGTGGTTGATCGCCGGGAGTGACGGCCCTCGGAAACGCCTGGGCCCCCTGGCAATCTTCTGAGGCTAATCCGCGCCGGGAGCCCCTCCGGGGCGATAACGGGACCGTTACCGGTCTGGGAGTGCTTGTCTGCCGGTCTCGGTTAAAGGCTTCGCGGTGAGCGGCTTGGTCACGGCGTGTTAGACGAACGGGTTACGAATGCGCACTCCGCGGAGGGTGGCGCCGTCTGACAGGTCTTCAGTCAAGAGCTCCCGGCAGCCGCCCGCTAGAGCAGCTTCGACTATCAAGGAATCCCAGTAGGAGAGCTGGCACTCGGCGGCGGTCGCCGCTGCCGCTTGGACCAACGCGCCGGTGACCGGCACAACGGTGAACCGCGACCATTCCGCCACCGCCTGCTGGGCGAGTTCCGGACTCACCGGTTTGGCAAGTTTGCGGGTGACCGTCACGTAGAACTCTGACAGTACCTGAGCACTCAAGGTTGGCCGGACGCTACTTAGCAGTTCCTGTGCCCGGGCCTGCTTGGCGGGTTCGGCCTGGTCAAAGACATAGATCAAGACGTTCGTGTCATAGAACGCGCTAGCGCTCATAGAGTTGTTCCCTTGTCCAGGTCCGTCCCCCCGCACCCGAAGAGGCGCCAGACTGGGCCGCGAGCGCGATCAGGTTCTCCGCCGCCTGCTCCTGGTCCGCGCCGCCGTCGGCGTAGCGCTCGACGAAGTCCCTGACGACACGGTTCACCGAGGTGCCTTCCATCACGGCGCGGATGCGCGCACGGCGCAATGATCCGTCGTCAATCGCCAACGTCACGTTCGCCACGGGATCAGTGTAACACCAATCCCGTGCATCTCGCTGGAATGGGGCGTGCCACTCCGGTCGGCACGTACGGGCCAAATAGTGGTCCTGGTTGCCCGCGCTGCCGGGCAAGCAACGTTGCCTCAAAATCCGGCCACTATAAGGGACATACCCGCCGTTGGAGCTGGGCCGTCGGATATGTGATTGGTTATCGCGGGTTTTCGGTAGGAGTACCTGTATAGGGGAGAGACACGGCTGGTGGGGTGGGGTTAATGTTGGCTTCTGTTAGTAAAGGTTCGCCCATAAAGGGTCGGCCGGTCGGGTTGGTAACTGCAATCTGTGAGGGGTGACATGCAAACTGGTGGTTTGGGTGTGAGTGTGTCGGGGTGCGTTAGCGACCCCGGGAAACTTGGGGAACTCAATTACCTGGGTGATCTTAGGGGCTCTGGTAGTCGCGTGGGCGGCATCTGGTGGCCCCGGACCAGTCGTGTTGGTCGGGCTGGGCGGGTTGATCAGGCGGGTCGGGCCGGCGGGGTCGAGCAGGCGGCGTTGGGTGATGGGGGTACGAGCATTGTTGAGGTAGTGGTGGCGATGGTGTTGTTGACTCTGTTTTCGGTGGCGGTTTTCGCGGTGTTGTCGCAGGGTGAGTCGGCGAGTGCGGATAATCGGGCTCGGGTGGTGGCCAGTGGGTTGGCTGATCGGGAGTTGAAGTTGGCGGGTGAGGCGGTGATCGCGGCGGGGGCTTTGGCGGGTCCCTTGGCGGGTCTCGAGGATGAGGTGAATCCTAATGTGCCGGCCGATATGGATTCGGGTGATGCGCGGTACGCGTTCGGGGTTGAGGGTGAGAAGTTCATGGTGGAGCGTCATGTGGAGTTGCGGGCGGTGGGTTCGGGTTCGGCTTGTAACACCGTGGAGGGTGGCTCGTTGAGTCAGTCGGCGCTGTTGGTGACGGTGACTGTGAGTTGGAAGGGCATGGGGGCTGCGACGCGTCCGCACACGGCTGCGAAGCTGTTTCCACCTAGTCGCGATGCGACGTTGGGATTAGGTTCGGGTGAGGCGGCATTGGGCGTGAAGGTTTCTGGGACTTTGGACCCGGGTGGCGGCGGCGTGGCCGGGCCGAGGCCGAATGTGAGGGTTCAGGTGACTGGGGCGGGTACGTCGGCTACCGCAGTGACTGACTCCGCCGGATGCGCGATCTTCTTGGTGAAGCCGTTGGGCGGGGAGTCTAATTATGAAGTGACTGTGCTGGGGTACACCGGTGCTGGTGTGTTTGTGACTCCGAGTCAGGAGGTTCATCCCACTAGGACGGAGCCGTTGGTTAGTGCGGGCGAGTCACGGACGGTCAACTTTGACGATTATGAGCGGGCGGCGTCATTTACCGCTCTTGTTACTGGCGGTGTGGCTGACAGTGTGTCGTTGGCGCCGGCTAGCGGGATTGTTGCTCCAGTGGTGGCGGGCGTTGTGGGGGGAGAAGCCGTGTTTGATGTGGTTTGGCCCGGTATTTACAGCGTCGAGATCAATGGTGTCCCGGTTGTGACGGTTACGTTGTTGCCGGGTGATCAGGCAGAGAAGAGTGTGCAGGTTCCATGAGATCTTGGTTTCGAGTTTCGAGTCAGAGCGACAGCGAGCGTGAGCGGGGAATGACGCTGGCTGAGCTGGTGACCGTGATGGCGATTGGTTCGATTCTGATGGGGCTGCTGACTACGGTGACGGTGTTCGCCGTGAGGAGTGATGCGAGGAATCTGGCCCGGCAGGGTCGAGTTGATGATATTCGTCAAGCGAGCGTGTGGCTGGGTGATGCGTTATCGCATGCGGCGCTGGATCCCGCTGATACAGGAGCGGCGGTGTTCCTGACGGCGGGCCCGGACAAGATGAGGTTCACCTCAGCATTACCGCCCGGTGACGGCGGGGAGGCTGGTGGTGTGGTCTCGTTGGTGACCTTTGTAGTTGGTGGGGCATGCTGGACGGATGGGCCGGCCGAGGCGGGGGTGTTGCGGCGGTGTGTGCAGGCGCCGGTGGTGGATGACGATGGTGCGGTGGTGGGCTTTTGTCGTCATGGCAATGCTGGGTGTCCTGATGACTTGTTTGAGGATCTTGTGGTGGCTCGGAATGTTGTGGGCGATGACGTGTTCTCGTATGTGCTGGTGAAAGGTGGCGGGGTCGCTGAGGCTGTTTCGAACGTCACTGGCAGTAATGACCTGGCTCGGGTGACGGCTGTTGAGCTGAAGGTCCGGGTGGCTGGCGAGCGTGGTAGCTCAGATGGGGAGGCATCGGCCACCTTGTTGAAACGCTACGAGGTTAGGGAATGGAGTCGGTTGTGATGAGGGACCTACTCTTCAGGAGCGCGCGCCGGCGGGGTGTAGGCCGGCGGGATGAGCGTGGGATCGCGATGGTGCCGGTGTTGGTGTCGTTCTCGATTGTGTTGGTGATGGTGCTGGGGTCGCTCTCGTTCGTGTCAGCTTCGACTAAGTATTCGCGGTCGGCGCAGGACGTGGATTTGGCTTTGGAGGCGGCCGAGTCCGGTGTGAATGATCTGTTGGCTCAACTGCGGGTTGATCCGAACTATATCGATCATGTCACCGCAGATGATGGATATTGCGTGAATGAGGCTGTTGGGGGGCCGGCCGCGGAGGGGGATGTGTTCGCGGCGGACTGCGGCTGGGATGAAGGACCAGCGAAGTACAAGCTCTTGTCTGGTGGCCAGGAGTACCACTACGCGGTTGTTTCTAGCTCTGAGTTGGCTCAGTCGATTGTGGTTGTTTCGACTGGCCGGTCAAACGATGTCTACCGGTCCATCAAGGTCCGGATCAGCCGCGAGCTGACCACGAACTGGTTGTATATGAACGACTATTCGATAACGGACCCGACCGACATAGAGGGCTGGGCCAGCTTCACGGGCTACAGGTACTTGCCTGATGCTACTTCTGAGGAGTGTGGCGCTGGGTATGTGCCGGGAGCACCGAAGCCTTATTACGCCTGGGACGCCAGTCCGTTTGTTCCGGCCAGCGAAGGGAAAACCAGACTGTATGTAGATCGCTATAATTACTCCTACCTGTGCGAACTGAGTGCGTGGTCTGGTGATGTCAACGACTATAGCTCGATTGGTTTGGACGGTCCGGTTCATACGAATGATGTGTTCGTCGGGTTTGGCGCGAAGATTTCCGGGCCTTTTACTTCTTCGTTGCCGAGGTGTAAAGAAGTGGACCCTGAGAACAAGGCTACCTGGAATCTGTGTACAACCCAGTGGCTGTGGGATCCTAATGATTCCAACATGAGTGTGGGGAGCGTCGGTTGGCGGGGTGAGGCTCCTAGTTGGCGTGAACCGTTGGAGTTCCCGACGACTCAGAAGCCGAAGCAGATGGCGTTTGATGATGGGGTGGGTTGTGCGTATCGGGGCCCAACAAGGATAGTGTTGCAGGGCGAGTCGATGCGAGTGTGGTCGAAGGGGACCACTGACTACCGGGATGGTTGCGGTGCGATCACTGAGTTGAAGTCGTCGGGCGGGGCGGTGGCGACTATCCCGACGGATGGGTTGATCTTTGTTGATGCGATGGAGGGTGTGGTTCCGGAGAGGATCAAGGCTGGGGAGATTGGGGATGGGTTGCCTCTGGGGACGTACACGGGTGAGGCGCCATCAGTTGGGGCTGAGTTCAAGGAGGAGATCGCGATGGCGCAGCCGGAGAAGATGGCTGGGCTTGGTAACGTTTGGATTGAGGGTGAGTTTGGGGGTAAGAATCTGACAGTTGTGGCTGATCGGGACATAGTAGTAACTGGTGACATTATTGCTGAGCCTGATTCGGGGGCGTTGATCGGTTTGATGGCTGGTGATCGGGTTGAGATTTTCAACCCGGTCCTGCAAACTGTGAAGGCGAATGCCAGCGGTACGGCTTGGGGTGCGCCGGTGTGGGAGTCTGGTGTCCCGCCTGCCCACTTCCAGTACGTTGACCAGGGTGTATGGCCGAGCGATTACAAGGGCGGCACGGGAAAGGTTTACATGGATGCCGCGATATACACAGCTAAAGGGTCGTTCACCGTCCAAAGTGTCGATCCCCTGGTCGCGGGACGGAGCATTGGCACGATCCGCGTTCATGGCTCCGTATTCGAGCGCTTCTCCGGTGTCACCGTGAACCCGGAACACGGTGGGTACGGGATTGATTGGACTTACAATCCCGCTTTGACCAAGGACGAGCCCCTGTTGTTCCCGGCCATCGAGAACGGCGACTGGGTGATCGTTTGGGAAGAGAAAGCCGATCCGGTCGCAGAAGTCAAGATGTAAGGCAACCCCGCGCCCAAACGCAGCGCCAGCACCCGATACCGGGCCGAAATGTCAGGACAATGCCAGGCGAACCCGGCGGCGCCGGGCGCGGATGGAGACAAGCGCCAAGATCACGGTCAGAACAATCCCCGCCACCCCACCTATCAAGAGCAAAGCCGTGCTGAGCGGCACCGGCGCCTCAACCGCCAATTCGGACACCAGCCGCTCCGACTGGCCCGCATCAGTCACGCCCAACAGTGCTAGCTGGGTCGAGCCAACTGGGAGATAGGCCGGCATGGCGACGGCGGCGCTGAGCATCCCTGAGGGACCGACCTGGAAAGTGCCCAGCAGGACCGGCCTCTCTAAATAGAGCATCAGAGTGACCATGGTGCCGACCGCGTAGCCCTCGCCTTCAACAACTAGCTCCTGGCCAGGCTTGACGGCCGGCGTCCGGACGCCGGCCGGGGTCACATCAATGTCCGCGAAGGAGGCCACCGGGTGGGCGTCCATCCGAACCGCCACCTTCGGCTCAAACAGCCCAGACAGGAAATGGCGTTTGGCCGGTGCCGGTAACGGGTGGGGTGGCTGGGATGTCGCCAGTCGTTCCCGCCCCTGGCTCCAGCGCGCCAGGGCCTTGGCGGTGGCGGCCCGGCCGGGCTCTGTCAGCGACACTTGCCCGGCCTCCCGCTTGATGCCCTGATCGGCATCCGAGCAGAGCGACAAGTCAGCCCACTCGGTCAGCGCATTGGCGGTGTCGGCCACGAAATAGACCTCGTAGCCGTCCTCCTGGGCTTCCCGGACAGCGGCGTCCGCCGCCCGGTTGAGAGTCGCGATCAGAGTGTTGAAGGCCAAGACCTCATCCGCCGAATACTCGTCAGAGCAGTCGCGTCCGCCGGAATCCGAGAACAAGTAAGAATAGGCAGTCACAATGAGCGGTCTTGGGCCGTCCTCCGGCCCGGCCATTTGAGTGGCGATACGCTCATACACGGAGGTCAAGTCGATTTCCTGAGCCACCCGGATGGCGTTGAGCAGCGACGGGTCATCGACGGCGCAAACGGCCCGGCGGCATAGTTCCAGCAATTGCGCTAGCCCGACCTCTTCGGCGCCAATCGAAACGGTGACGGGTGCCTCGCCCGCGCTCTTTGAGCCGGCCAAGTCCGTGACGGCGATCGGGTCTTCGCCGGCGAATCCGTCGCCAACCGCTACCACATCGCCTTGGAGCAGTTCGCCCGGCTCATAACTGATAGCTGACTCGTCAACCAAGGAAATGGCGGACTCAACAGACACGGCATCGGCATTGTCTGCCCAAGCCAGCAAATCAATCTCGACTTTGCCGCTGAGACCGGCCGGATCGACGGTGATGAGGCGGGTGGCGGATCCGCCGGGGCGCAGGTTCCCAACCGTCAGCAGGGACGGCTTGACCAGCGCGTCACGGCTGCCGGCCTGGGCTTTGACCGAAAGCCGGACGGCTTGAAGGTCGCGGGCCGAGGGATTCGAGATGGTTACTTCAACGGTTGTGGTCGAGTCGCGCTGAGCCTTGGCCGGGGTCACCAGTGAGGCCTCGACCTCCGCTACCGATAGATCCTTGATCAACTCCCAAAGCTCATCTTGGCTATCGCCTTGGACCTCGACCGCGGGTGATTCGGTGGCGTCAGCGATGCACTGGAGTTCGGTTCGGCCGGCTTCGGAGATGTTGAAAGCGACCGTCGGGATTGAAACCTCGAATCCGCGCGCCCGGATTTGGCGTGCCATCTCACAAGGATCAATGCTGCAGTTCGACTCGCCGTCGGATACCAGCACAATCGACGCGCCGGTTCGGCCTTCGGCTTCCAATTGCTCGACCACAGCCTGCAACGCCTCTCCCGTCGGGGTCCCGCCGGAGGAAACCAGGGCATCGACCGCGTTCTTCAGGTCTGTGACCGAGGAGACTGGCCCAACGGGCACCACGAAAGAGCCCGGATCGCAACCGCCGCCGAACGCCGGATAGGCGTAAAGTCCAATCTCCTCGCCGCCGCGCTGGGCGTCCAGCAGGTCCTGCATCGATTGTTTGGCCTCGTCCAGCGGCGTGCCTTGCATAGACCCGGAGATGTCCATCATCAAGATCAAGGGTCGGTTACCCCGGCCGACAGCGGATTCCTGGCCCGGATCCGGCGGCGCGGTACCGGACTGGCTGGATTCGTCTTCGGGGCAGGAGTCGCCGGCGCAGGCCTCGCCGCCCCATTCCTTTAGGGTCTTCTTGGCCAGGACCAGTTCTTTTGAGTTCCAATGCTTGTTTAGCCCCCAAAAATCAATCTCCGCGCCAACCGATCCCATCAAATAGAGGTCGAGCCTGGCGCTCCAGGAGAATTCGGCGCCGTTGGTTCCCTGGCCACCATTGGATTCGGAAGCTGACGCGTGCTGGGCGCTCCCGGATGCTTCTGCACCCAGTTCCAGTAAGGCCGTCAAGTCGAGAGTCAGGCCGGCAGCGCCGTACAACATGCCCTTGAACCGCAAGTAGGGCATGGCTGAGAGCAGTGCGGTGAAATCGAATTGGCCGCCGGCTGATTCTTCACGCAGGCGGAACTTGTTGATGGGCGCCCATTTCCCGTTTTCATAAGCGAAGCCAAGGTCGTAGGTGGCGGAGAAGACCTGTGTGCCTGACGCGTGAACGTCGGCGTAAGCGCCGAAACCGGCGTTGGCGACCATCTCGAAATCAATGACCACCGGAACGGGCCCAAGAGCGAAATAGACCGAACCAATATCCACAGTGCGGCGAGCCTCCGGGAGAATCGGGTCGGCCTCCGCCAGTTTCTTCATTTCGGTCGCCCGCGCCGCCGGAGTGGCTTTATACATTTTGTCGCTCATGCGGGCACGGAGTTTTCCAGTGGCGGCGAATTTCAGGGTCTCTTTGATGTCCTGGGTCAACCACATTTTGTAGTGTTCAATCACAATGTCGGTATCCCAGAAGGCCCATTTCCAATCGACATGCCATTTGAAGGACGCGTTCAGGGTGGTCTTCAGGGCCGCAGCCAAGTTAATCGACAGTGTTGTTGAAGAGCCTTCAGCGGCGCCTTCGAGGGCGGCCTGAGCTTCCGCCAAGTCGATTGCCTCATCACGGCGGTTCCAGTCGATGTTGAGCAATGGCTTGCGAGAATCGCCGTTGGCGGTGACCTTCAAAGAAACATCTGATTTCACCGTCCCCTTGCTGTCCTGGGAGATCGCGAACGCTTTCAGAGAAGCGGCGATGTCGACTTGAACAACTTGGCGGTTGAAGCCAAGCTCAGCGGCTGGAGCGATGGCGCCGGTCGAAAGCGCCTCGGATGTCCAAAAGCTGGATCCAGGCTCGCCTAACGCCTGGGCGACAGGTCGGCCGGAATCGGCCGGACGCAGCGATACAGCCCCGGGACTCGGCAAGTCATCAGTCGACAGTGCTAGACGCTCAACTTCGTAATCGATCTGGCGCACGGCATCAGTCAATTTGGCTGTGCTGTAGTCGATCACTAGCCCGTCTCCGGCCTGGGCCAGGCCTTCGATTCGGGCCATGGCGCCCCGGGGCAAGTGCTCATTTGGGGACACCACCAAGATGTCGCCGGCTGTTAAGTCGAAGATTGTGTCAGTTAACATTGACTGGGCGTCGGTGTCGGCGCCGATTAGGGCGTTAGTGAAGTCATCGCCCGCCACGACCGTTTGGGGCGAGACCACGACGGCGTCACTGGCCGGCGCAATGAACTCGTACTTGGCCTCGGTCTTACCAACTTGCCCGGCGGCATCGGTCGCTTCCACGATCACCCGGCGCTGGCCGGTGGGAAGCTGTGTGCGGTACTCCCATAGCCAGCCGGAATCCACGGGTTTGACGGCGGCGGCGCCAATATATCGGTCGCCTTGCCGTAGCAAGACGCTCCGGAGGCCGGCTTCGGCGGTGGCTGAACCGGAGAACACGACTTCGCCTCCAACCTGCGCCAACTCGATTTGGCTGCCTGGCGCCGGGCTGTCGATTCGGATGGTCGGAGCCGCCCCGGGCGTCGTTTTGGCTGCGAAAAAGCCGGCCCAGATTCCCGATGCCGTGCCGTCAGTCGCCAGCACCGTCTGGCCCGCCGCTGGGGTCACCGGAGCGCTCAGGGTGACTCCGCCGATTTCGCCGGAGACCGACAGCTTCTGGTCTCGCTCGACCTGGACGCAATGCAAGCTGACGGCGCCGCTGGGCACGGCGCCGGGCGTCCCGCCTGCCGTGAGGTCGCCCAGAACCAAGCCGTCCTCGAAGATCGAAGCGTCTTGATCAGGTGCCGCGCCGGCCGTCCAGCCGACCAAGTTCACTCTTAGGCTTGTCAGGTCGCCGCGGGCGGCGACATAGACACGCCCGTCAGTGTTCAGGCCAGTTGGGACCAGTGCGTATCCTGCTCCTTCGGTCACAGTCGCGACCTCTACTAGGGCGTCCTTGGGGCCGGCCAGCACAGTGCCGTCCTCGCCTTCGGCCGTGACCTGTAGCCAGCCCCCGGCAGCACGGTCGCGGTCGACTCCGCCTAGCCCGGCCGGGGCGATCAAGGCAGGGGAATCGATCCCCGGGATTGGTCCGGCCTCGCCGCCGGCGTTGAGCACCAGGTAAGGGTCAATCGCGGCGCTGCCGCCAGGGCCGGGAAGGCCCCCGGCGCCCGGCTTGGTGAACGCGGCCTGAAGGGTGACGGAAACTTCGGCGGCGGCATCGGACACCAAGGCGAAATGGCCGTCTTGGTCGGTGTGAATCAGGGCCGCGACTGTCCCACCGGCCGGACCGGTCATCAGCAGGGGCGCCGCCGAGCGCGGCTCCTCTCCGGCGTCGAGCCAGATCCGGGCCGGCTCCGGTGCTGTGGCGAAGACTTGCACCAGGAATGATTCTGCGCCGTCGGCTTGAGGTGCTTCGGCCGTGAAATTGACTGGGCTAGCCGGCTCGAGGCTCTTGGCGCCGGGTCCGTCGCGGCCGTCCAATGGAATAAACCTGCCGCCGTCGGCGGCTTTGGTCAGGGCCTCAAGTGTGCCGGCATAAGCTTTCTCCGGGCCGTCCGTGAAGAACCAGCCGCCCACCATGCTAAGGCTCACCACCAGGGCGCTGACCAGGGCGGACACCACCGCCACGCGAATCCGGTGGACTTTGGGCCGGGGGCTGGGCGGCTCTACTGGCTCGGCCGGACGGCCCCGGGCCGGTCGCTGGCGGCGGCTCATTTGACGGCCGCGATCTGGTCGTAACTGCCCAGAAGCTTCAGGTCGAGCAGACTGACGGTGACTGAGCGTGGCCGGGTTTCGCCGGCCTTCTGGACGGCTGTGACCGTCACCGTCAGCGTTTGTACCCCACTGACGTTGATGGTTGGTAAAGCCACCGGCGTCTTTGACGTCAGAGTGACGCGGTGCAGTTCGCGGCCGTCGCCCAGGATTCGCAGGACGGCTTGGTCGTCATCGTCGGCGCGACGGTTGAGGGCCGCGGACCCAAGCATTTCCACGCCGTTGCCGCTGATCAGCCAACTGGTCGTGGCCGGGTCTTCGTTTCCGGTTAGGGAAATCTCGCGCTCGTATTGAACGCCGTTGATTTCGACTTGCGAGCTGGTCGAGGGCCGGCTGGTGGTGGGCTCTTTGTCCGCCAGTTGGAGTTCGGCCGCCTTGTCCGCCACGTTGAACACGATTTCCTCCGGCAGGCCGGCGCCGGATCCGGGCACGGTTGACACGATCCGGCCGATCTGCGCGCCAGGCGCGTAAACCCGGACTTGGTTCACCCGCACGCCCATGCCCATCAGCTCGGACGCTCCTTCGGCTGGGGTCAGGCCAACCACATCTGGCACCACCGCCGGCGTTGACACGACCAACAGAACTTGGGCGGCGTTGTCTATGGAGACGCCCTGAACCGGCGTCTGCTGAATCACCACGCCGGGCACGCCGGCGGCGGGCCGTTCTTCGACTGCCACGATTTCGCCTGGGACGCCGGCGTCTGAGAGGGCTTGGCGGGCCTCGGCTTGATTGAGGCCGCGAACATCCGGCATGAGCACGCCGGCACGCTGGCCGTATTCCGGAACAGCGATCAGGACCGGTTCTGGGGCGGCATGGGGGGCCGTGGCGTTGCCAGCGCGGTTCGAGGCACCCCAGCCCGAGACAAAGGCGAAGGCTCCGAAGGCCGCCACCGCGGCCACACCGGCGGCGATTCCGCAGATCATGGCCACTCGCTTGGCTCGTTTGATGTTACTCGCCCGCCGCTGTTCGGGGGTTAGCGCTGGAGTGACTGGCTGCGGTTCGGGCGGCTGGGGTCCAGGCGGCTGGGGGAGGCTCATAGCGACCCTCCGAACAGGCCCGGCAGGACCCAAATGACCAGGGCAGCGCCCAGTGCCAGCCCCACTACCAGCCCAATCGCGATGCCTATCAGGGCCGCCGGCCAACGTCGCGGGCGCTTCTCGGTCGGTGCCGGTGTGGTGGCCGATGCCGCCCGGTCGCCTGGTATCGGTGCGGCGAGTTCCAGCGGGTCGGGCTCGGTTGGTGCCGGCGCGGTGGCCGGGTCCGCCGGGTCGCCTGGCAGCGCTGTGTCCGCCGCCACGGCTGGGTCTGGCAGTGGCTCTGGTTCTGGCGCCGGCTCTGGTTCGGCCGGTGGCTGCGCGGCGGGTTCTGGTGTGATGGGTTCGGGCAGGTCAGGCTCGGTTGGCGCCGGTGTGTCCGCCGGCAACGCTGAGTCGGCGGGATCCGGTGCCGCCCGAATCCATTCAGCGAGGTCCGGATAGCAGTTTGGATGAGCCAGGATGGCGGCGCTGAGGTCTGGTCGGTCCAGAGCGATCTGCTGGAGCTTGGTCGCGGCCGTGGCCGGATCCGCCAAAGCGGCCAGTTCCGGGTCGTTCGCATCTTGCGTCATCTCGCCATTGTCCCGGAAATCAGTGCGGTCGCAAAACCTCGATTGGGCCGATTGTCCTACGGCCAACGTGCCGAAACTTGCTCGCGAACAATCGGGTCGTCATCGGCCAAGAAGCCGGCTATGAGATGGCGTTGAGCGCTGCGCGGCGTTGGGGAATCCGTCAACTGCCTCCAGCGGTCAGCGATTCTTCTCTGACCGGGCATACAGGACGGTCCCGGCCACCAAGCAAATCGCTGTGATCGCGGCCACGCAAGCCAAGTTGACGGCCGGGTTGAATAGCACCACCGCGTCGTATTCAGGCGATCCGGCGTAAACCACGGCGCGCCCTAGGTCGACGCAGTAGGTCATCGGCATTATGCGGCTGAGCAGCCATAACAGCCCGCTCGACTGGCTGATCGGGATGATCACACCAGACAAGAACATTTGCGGCATGGTCAGCAGCATGACGGCCATGTTGGCGGTCTTGTTCTTCTTGATGACACCCATCACGATCATTGCCAGCGCGCCACCTGATAGGCACATCAATGGTGCCAGCGCCGCCAGCGCCAGCAGATGCCATGGCTCTAGGGTCAGCCCCATCACCAGGCCTACGGCCAGCACGCCCAGGCAGGACACGATCGCCATGAATGACGAGCCAATGATCTTTCCGACCACAATCGCGTACCGCGACACTGGCGAGACCAGCAGTTCGGCTGAATAGTCGCCATCCGAATCATCAACCAGACTGGTCATGCCCATGGTCGTCATCATGAACATCATGTTGATCAGCATGCCCACCAGCATGAACCGGCCGAATCCAAAGCTCAGGCCGCCGGCCATGTTCTGCATCAGGTTGCCGCCAATCAGCCCCATCATCATGAGCGGCATAATCAGGCTCATCGCCAGCATTCCGGGGCTCTTGACCGTCAGGGTGATGTCGCGAGCCGCCACTGTCACGGCGGCGTTGATTTCGCGCGCCACCCGGGACATCCTCGCGGAGGTGTCCGGCAGCCCGCGCCGTCCGGGCCCGCCAACTAGACCCTCAGTCAGTTCCGCGCTCATAGTCCTCGCCCCCTTCTCCCGCCGCCGGTTCGGCCGGAGCCGCTGTACAGCGCTGGGCCCTCCGCTTCGGTGCCGGATCCGTGGCGGCGCAGATAGTCGACGTACGCGTCTTCCAGGGTTTCCGCGCCGAGCCGCCGCTTCATTTCCGCTGGCGGGCAGCTAAGCGCGATCTGGCCGCGGTCGATCAGGCAAACGGTGTCCGCTCCTTCGGCTTCATCAATGTAATGCGTGGTCAGGAAGATGGTGGTGCCACATTCACGGCGTACCCGGTCGAGGTACTCCCACAGGTCGCGGCGGGCTACGGCGTCCAGCCCTTGGGTTGGCTCGTCGAGGAACAGTACATGCGGGGTATGGGTCAGCGCCCGCACCACCTCGAATTTGCGCTGCATTCCGCCTGACAGCTTGGACACCCGTTTGAACAGGGAATCACCCACGCCGACTATCGATGCCAGTTGCTCGACTTGCTGGCGGTAGCCGGCCGGCATGGCCTTGTAGGTTGGCCGGTAGGCGTACATGCCGTAGAGGCAGGCGTGGATACGGATGTTCTCCTCAGCCGTCAAAGTCCTGTCCAGATTGGGTCGCTGGAAGATGATGCCGATGTGATCCCTGACCTGACGGTCCTGGGAGTCGATGTCGTATCCCGCGATCTGGACCCGTCCGGCGGTTTTCGACAGGGTAGTTGTCAGAATCGAAATGGTGGTGGTCTTGCCTGCACCATTGGGTCCCAGAAACGCGAAGAACTCGCCCTCGGCGACCTCGAAACTGACTGATTTGACTGACGGCTCTTTGGCCCTCTTGTATCGCTTGACCAGGCCTTCAACCTCGATCACAGCCATGGTTGCCTCCTTCATTTGGCTTATCGCAACCAGGCCAGCCTGCTTGGGTTCTGTAAAGTCCATCTGAACTGAGTCTTAACGCAGTGCAAACAGCCCCAATCGCGCCTTAGGGCAGACGGACGGTGAACGTTGAACCTTCCCCAGGCTTGGACGCCGCCCAAATGCGGCCGCCGTGCAGGTCCACTATCCGCTTGGCCAGCGCCAGCCCCAGCCCATTGCCGCCCACCGCTCGGGCTTTGTCGGCGCGGTAGAAGCGTTCAAAGACATGCGGTAAGTCACTTTGCCCGATGCCGTCGCCATGGTCTTCGACTTCGATTCGCCAACCAGCCCGCTCGCCTGGGGTGCCGGCCGGCTCAGGTGTTAGGCGGACGCTGATACGTCCGTTGGCCGGGCTGAATTTGATGGCGTTGTGCGCCAGGTTGACCCACACTTGATGGAGAAGCTCTGGCTCACCGGTCACTTGTACCGAGGCGGGCGCTTCGAGTTCGACCTCGACTCCTTTGACGCTCCACTGCGGCTCAAGGGTCAGTATCACCTCACGGAGCTGTTCATCTAGACGAAATGGCTGGCCTTCGATCTTGGCGTCGTCGAGCGCCGAGAGACGCAGCATATTGGCGCTGAGAGCCGACAGGCGACGGCATTCGGCAGTGATGATGTCCAGATAGTGCTGTTGAGTGTCCGCGTCCAGGCCCGGTTCTCGCAGCAGGGCGGCGAATCCTTGGATCGAGGTCAGGGGAGATTGGATCTCATGCGACACATTGGAGATGAAATCCTGCCGTTGCTGTTCAACTGTGCCCAGTTCGCGGGCCATCCGGTTGACGGAGTCGATCATTTCGCTGAACGGTCCCCGGCCCGGGTCTTCAATTCGGACATCGAAGTCGCCTTGGCTGATCTGTTCGAGTGCGTCCAGCACGCTTCGGCCGGTGTTGGTCCGGTCGCCGCCGATTCTCCAGAGCACTTGTGCTCCCAGGAAGGCAACCAGTAGGCCAATCAGTACTTGGAGCATGTAGTCCAGTGGCTCGGGCGGCCGGCCGGTCCACCCGAACAGGGCCTTGACCCCCAGCCAGCCGATCAGTTGTGCCACCCAGAACCAAGCGAAGCCGGCCAGAACCGCCCATCGGCTGGGCCGGTTGGGGCGGATGGGTTCTTCCGCCCTGGCATCTCCGGTGCTGGATGCGGGGCTGGGAGGTGGGCGGTCGGCATCGTCCATGGTCAAATGTCCTCCAGACGATAGCCGAGCCCCCGTACGGTTACGATCCTGAAGCCAGCTCCGGAGCTAGGCCCGAATCTATCGCGCAGACGGTTGATGTGGACGTCGAGGGTGCGTTCGTTGCCGTCGAAGTCGAATCCCCAGACCTCGTCCAGAATCTGGGTCCGGGTGAGGGTCCGGCCCTTGTGGCTGGCCAGGAAGAACAACAGGTTGAACTCCTTCAGCGGCAGGTTCAAACTGGCTTGGCCAAGGCTTGCCAAGTGACTGGCGTTGTCCAGGGTCAAGGCGCCGGCCTGGGCTACTTGTTCGACCACTTTGCGGTAGCGGCGCAGCAGCGCCTTGACGCGGGCGATCAACTCGAGTGGTTCAAAGGGCTTGACCAGGTAATCGTCGGCGCCGGCGTCGAAGCCGCGCACTTTGTCACCCAATTGGCCTTTGGCCGTGAGCATCAGCAGCGGCAGGTCCGGGTAGTAACGGCGGGCGGCCCGGCAGAAGTCGGTGCCGTCCATGTGCGGCATCATGGCGTCCACCACGCACAGGTCAACTTGGGCTTCGCCCAGCACGCGCAGGGCCTCGCGACCGTCGCCGGCCACCAGGGTGGAGTAACCGGCGCCTCGCAGCAGGGCCTGGAGCAGCTCGCGGATGTGTGGGTCGTCATCTATCGCCAAAATCGCGCCCACTTGCGCTCCTTCCCGCTGCGGCTGTTCGCCAAGATTGTGTACCTCTAACGTAAACGCAGCGTCAACTTGCTCGTGACGAAGCGGGGCCCACAAGCGGCACTCGGGCCTAACGTCCGCGAGTAGGTCGAAGAATCGATACCTTCCGGTTTCTCGTCGGTGCTGTGGCCGTTGAACTCGGAGCATTTCCCGCGCCGCGATGAAGGGGGCCTTCGGCGCGCTCTTGTCCCGACCCGGCAGTGTCGCCTACTTGCTGATCGATTGGGCTAACCGGGCGGCAACTGTGGGGGCGTCTCTTGCCAGGGCTTCCAGGACTGCGGCGGGCGTGGCGTGGGGCGCCCGCCACGCCCGGGCGATGTCGCAGACGATCCTGGCGAGCGTCCGCGGGTGGCCGGCCTGCAGGCCGACCAAGAACTCATCCGGCCCGATAGCCCGTACACCCCACACCTGGAGCGCGACGTCGGGGAAGTCAGATAGGTTTTTCGTGACAATAACTGGTGCGCCGGACTCGATGGCTGCGGCCAGGACATGGCGGTCGCCGGGGTCGGGAAGGGCAAACTGGTCTACCCACCGTTCATGGCCGGTGACCTCGACATCCCGCAGGGAGGCGTTCATCAGGATGCGAGTGCGGGTCAACCGTTCAAGCGACAGGTCGGGCCGGTTTCTTTGGAGGTTGACGAACACCTCGTCCAGGATTTTGGCGGTCCATTTCGGTTGGGCTAGTCCGGCTATGCCAACCCGGATGAGCATATCCCGCAACGTGGATGGGTACAGGACGTTGGCGTCGTATACCACCAACTCCATCAGATCAGCCCGAGTTCGGCGGCCTCCGCGCTCAGCGCGTCCGCCGCGGCCACACGGCGCAGATGGTCCTGTTGTAAGTAGGCCGCCAGGTCGGCCGCCCTCACCCGTCGGTGGGTGCCGACCTGGCGGAACGGGATTTGGCCTGATTCAAGCAGGCCAACCAGGAACGGTCGGGACACTCTCAACGCGTCAGCGGCCTGCTGGGTGGAGATTTCCGTCTGGGACGGTAGCACTGCGACTGATTCGCCGTCAGCCATCGCAGCTAGCGCTTCCTGAAGGGCGGCGAAGGCGGCGCGGGGAACCGCGATGTCTTGATCCGCGTCGACAAGCCGAAGCCGTATTGGCCCTGGGCCTGTCAAGGCGCTGTTGACCAACGGGAGCGAGGACGCGGCTAGTGCGGACTCTTGGGGATCGGGGGCTGGCGAGGTCGCGGTCACCTGGGTCATCCCATCGAAATAGTCGTAACAGTCGCAATAAGCGTAACGGATCCGGAGCGCCGGTGACGTTGATTGGCCTGAACTCGGTCGAGAAGACGGCCGAGGGCCCATGGGGGCGAGAGGGAAAGTGGCCGTCTGATCCCGGGTTGGCGGGAGGCAGGCGTGTGCGGTATTGTCAGTGGCGCCAGCTAAGGTAAGCCTTACCTAAGGTCCGCTGCCCCCTGGGGCAGCCGAACTCCGGAAACCCCGGGGGCTACCGCTATGACACCGATGATGGAGGACAACCAGTATGCGCACTGCGCCAACGAACACATCTAGCCGCGTACCCCGCCGTGCAACCCGCCGGGCCGTCGCGGCCCTTGTCGCCGCCACGTTGCCAGGCCTGATCATCGCCGGCTGCTCGAACCGTGACGCCCAGGAACCAAGCGGGGACGCCAGCTCCAGCGGTCAAGCGATTGTCTTTGAGGACCAAAGAGGCCTGACCGTCGAACTCGACGGACCGGCTCAGAAGATCGCCTCAGCCGTGATTCCCGCGCCAGCGATTATCGCGGCGGTAGATGGTTCTTGGGATCGGATCGTTGGAATCAACCAGTCGCTGCTGGACGCCAACAAACTCGGGATCATCTCGAAGGCCTTCCCAGAAGCGCTGACAACACCAGTGATCGCTGACCGGTCCTTCGAACCGAACATGGAAGAGATCATCAAGCTCGCACCAGATGTGGTCATCCAATGGGGAGACATGGGCACAGACGTGACCGAGCCCATTGAACAGGCGGGCATCCCGACCGTCGGCCTGCGCTACGGGACGCAAGAAGACCTTGAGACGTGGATCACCATGTTTGGGAAGATCATTGGCAAGACTGACCGGGCCAACCAGATAATTGAGCGGATGCACACCGCCGCCGAAGAGGTTTCAGCCAAGACGGCGGCGTTGGGTCAGGACAAGCCGCGGGGCCTGTCGTTGTCATATACCGAAGAGGCGCTGTCGGTTTCCAATGGCAGTGACTACTCCCAGTTCGTCTTCGACACGGCCGGCGTTACCAACGTCTCAAAGGACTCTGAAGCCCAGGACGGGGTGGTTGGGCCGGAGCAAATCATCGCCTGGGACCCGGAGATCATTTTCATCTCCGCTTTCGACCCGGCCACGCCCGCGGATGTGTACGCCGATCCGCGGCTGCAAGACGTTTCAGCCATCAAGAACAAGCGCGTCTACCGCAGCCCTCTTGGCTTCTACCGCTGGCAGGTGCCATGTGCGGAATCCCCTCTGATGTGGAACTGGGTCGCAGCTCTCGCCTATCCGGACGCCTACCAGGTTGACTTCCGCTCGCTGATGAGCGAACACGAACAATTCACATACAACTACACGCCGACTGAGGATGATATCGACTTGGTCTTGCGATCCGACATAAACAATGACAGCGCGAATTACGCCGACATCTTCGGCCGCTGACGCCGACCCTGTCACACTGGCCCAGCCGCGGCGGGGTCACCAGCGCCGCTGGGCGCTAACGGTGCTAGCGATCATCTTGGGAGCGGTCTTCCTGGCCGCGCTGTCGGTGGGGCGTTACTCGGTGCCGCTCGGCGAGACGGCTCGCATCCTGATCCACCAGGTTCTGGAACTGACCGGCCTGGATACGGTCTTTGACTTGCGGCACACCTGGACCAAGCAGGAAGAAACCGTGATCACGTTGGTGCGTCTGCCAAGATCGCTGATGGCGGTTCTGGTCGGGGGAGCACTGGCGGTTTCTGGCGCGGCGCTGCAAGCGCTCTTCCGTAATCCGCTGGTGTCACCGGATGTGATCGGCGTTTCCTCCGCCGCGTCTTTTGGCGGAGTACTCGCCATAGCGCTAGGTGGCGGCGGACTGATCCTGATGAGCGGATCATTCGCGCTGGGACTTGCGGCGGCGGCTATCGTGATGGCATTAGGCCGAATCCGTGCTGATTCACCCATTTTGACCATAGTTCTGGGCGGGATAGTGACGGCCGCCTTCTTCGACGCGCTGGTTTCGCTAATCACTTACCTGGCGGATCCGTACACAACCCTGCCTTCCATCACCTTCTGGCTGATGGGTCGCTGTCAGCGGCCACCTGGACCAAGCTTGGGCTAGCCGTGGTGCCAGTGGCCTGTGGGCTGGTGGCCGTAACGGCGCTCCGCTGGCGCATTGATGTGCTGTCTCTGGGCGACACGGACGCGCTCGCGTTGGGCGTCAACCCGGCGCGGCTCCGCTGGATCCTGATCATCGCCGTGTCGCTGATGACGGCCGCGACAGTGGCCGCCTGCGGCGTAATCGGATGGGTTGGCTTGGTCATCCCGCACCTGGTGCGGCTGGTGCTGGGCCCCGGGCACCGCACCCTAATTCCGGCTTCGTTCCTACTAGGCGGAGCGTATTTGCTGCTGGTGGACCTGCTGTCCAGATCAATCACCGCCACCGAAGTGCCAGTTGGGATCCTTACTGCGATCCTGGGGGCGCCATTCTTTGTCTATCTGCTGATTTCACAAACCCGAAAGGAGACCGCCGATGCTTGAGGCACGTGGGCTTGGGCACCGTTACGGAGCTGGGCCATGGCTGTTCCGCCACCTTGATTTGGCCGTTGGCCCAGGCGAGATTCTGGCCGTGCTGGGTCCCAACGCCCGTGGCAAGACCACTTTATTGACCTGCTTAGCGGGACTGCGCCGGCCCAAGGAAGGTGCTGTCAACTGTGGCGACGGCATCGGCTATGTACCCCAAAGCCACGACACGGGGAACCGTTTCGCGGTGCTGGACATGGTGGTGATGGGCCGGGCCAGGCTGGTGCGGTCGTGGTCAGCGCCGAGTGGCACGGACACTCAGGCGGGTTGGGAGGCACTGGAAAGAGTCGGCATAGCTGGGCTCGCGGAGCGGCCGTACGCGGCCCTTTCCGGTGGGCAGCGCCAGCTAGTACTGATTGCCCGGGCCTTGGTTTGTGATCCGGCAGTGTTGATCCTTGACGAACCGTGCGCCGCCCTTGACCTGCGCAATCAACGGGCTGTGTTGTCCATGACCACGGAATTGGCGAACGAGGGCATTGGCGTCATCATGACCACCCATGACCCGGGCCACGCTCTGGCCGTGGCCAGCCAGGCGATCTTGATGGATCAAGACGCGCTCAGTTACGGCCGGGCCCGGGAGTTGGTTACCGGACCAACCCTGACGGATCTGTACCAGACGCCAATTCACGCCGCCACGGTTCGCGCGCCGTTCGGTGAGCGCGCCGTGGTAGTGGCGGACTTTGGCCGTACCGAAAGCAACTTGCCCGATGCCGCCCTGGCCGGCGCCGTCGCTGGGCCGGTTACCAGCGGGGGAGCGTCGGGCGGAGAACCGGGTTCAATCCGACAGGCGGTGGTAGCGTGACCGGGCTTCGTGCGACAGGACGGCCGTTGGTGGCCGAATTCGTGATGCGTCCAGTTGAGCCGTCCGAGCGTCTGGACCGGCACGGCCGCGTGGTCCGGGCCGACTTATACGAACTGGAGGCGGCCGATCTTGCGCAGTTTTCCGGGGTGATGCTGGGGATCAGCGCCGATCAACGTTATCTGGCGTCGCACCGGGCGACCCTTGAGAACTGGGTGCGGTCAGGCGGAAAGCTCCTGGTTAACGGCCATCCGGTGGTTCCTTTCATCGCCGGCCTCCCGCAATGGCGCAAACTGCATTTCCATGGTGTGGATGACATTTGGCTGACCGCGCTTGAATCGCATCCAGTCTGGGAAGGCATTGACCGGCGGGACATCTTGTTGCGGACCGGGGTGCCAGGCAACCACACTTTTGACGACTTGTTGCGAATTGGCGTGGGCGGCTTCTATGCCCGGAGCTACATGGTTGGGCTGCCGCCGGAGGCGCGGTCTATTACCGGGATTGGGCCGGGGAAACTGCCGGTTGACGTGTCCTACCGGCTTGGCGCCGGCGAGGTAATTGTGCATGCCGGAAACGACTTGCTTGGTTTCGATACTCCGGGGACCAGCGCCGCCGGCTGGAGCGACCGGGTGCTCAGCTATCTGGAAGGAGAGGCACTATGACCAGCCCCATTACAACCGGTCCGGTTCCTGGCGCCGCGGGCCTGGGCCGGCCGGCTGGCGGCGATCCGAGGGCCCGGATCGGGTTCTTGCATCCGGGTAGTTTCTATCATCTGGCGTGTCTACGGGATCCGGCCTTGATGTCACTTGACCTAGTTGACCTCTACGCTCCGGAATTGACCAGCCAGGCATTGGCCCAGGTTGATTCCCTTTTCGTGGCGTGCCGCCAGCATCCGGCGGTGATGGCCCGCAACGCCCCGCTGGTGCTCGAATTCTTGTCCCGGCCAGGCGCTCGCGTGGTGATAGGAGGAGAGAACCGGGTCAGCTCTTGGCTTCCTGGCGCACAGGAGGAACCGAGGCCCACCAACTTCTGGGCCTGGCGCACTGGCGAAGACCCCACCCGGCGGCCAGCCGGTCAAGGCGATCCGCTCTGGGATTACCTGGACCGTTCGGCGGTCGATTGGCACCACCATGGCGCGTTGACCGTCCCGCCGGGCGCCACCGCCTTGGTCACGCTTGAGGAGGGTATTGAGCCGCCCAAGGCGATCATCTACCGTGACCCGGCCTCATTCCCGGCCGAGGTCGTTGTCATGACCATGGACCCGACTTACCATCACGGCTGCGGCTTCATGCCAGGCGCTACGCAGTTGCTATACCGGCTCTTGGGCTGGTTGGGGCGCTGACCGGGAGGTCCGTCAGGCCCAACTGATCCGTGTGGGTGCTCTCGCTAGCGGGGCGGGGCAGGCCGCGACACCTGTGGGATCAGCTATTCCGCGCAGGTTTACCCTTGTGTATATGGACTTTGCTTCTAGGAGCGTGGCGAATAGCCACGCTCCGGCCGTGTCGCCCGCGGTCAGCGGAACGCTGACCGGCGAAGACTCGGAAGGCAAGCAGAGGTTGGGGCCTAGGATGCCGGTTTTGCGCCGGCGTCCTAGCGGTTGGGGTCAGCTTGTGTGCGCTTCAGCCGCGCTAACCGAAGTGGCGGAGGAATTGGCGCCCTTATTATGACGGGGCATAAACGTCCCGCGGTGTTCCCCGGCTCGCCGCCGGCCGTTGATCTTAGGGAGGTCTGCGTGCGGCAAGGTCCGGCGCTGATGTTGCCGGTCATTGGGTTCGAGTTGCTGGCGGGCCAGATCGCTCTGTTGACCGGGCCGAATGGGGTTGGTAAGACGACTCTGTTGCGAGTCTTGGCCGGCCAGCAGCGGCCTAGTTCGGGTATAGCCAGAGTTTACGGTCTTGCGCCTGACCAGCGCCGTCCGCCGTTCCGCCGGCACGTCGCCCAGATGCTTTCGCCCCGGCCGCTGTCTCACACCATGACGATTGCCGAACACATTGTGCTCGCGGCCATGACCTGGGGTTTTACCGCTAAGGATGCTGCCCAGGAGTGTGACCGGCTGTTGGGGGTCTTCGATATAGCCGGCTTGGCGAACCGCTTCCCGCATCAGCTTTCGCTGGGTCAGGTCCAAGCGGCATCGTTATGCGTGACATTGGCACGGCCGTTCGGTCTGTTGCTGCTTGATGAACCGGATCACGCCCTAGATGATGACCGTTTGCGGGCCCTTGAGGCCGAATTGCGGCGGGCCGCTGAAGGCGGCGCGGCTGTGGTGGTGGCTACCCACAGCCAAGCGTTGCGCTTATCGATGGCCAATCAGGTGATTGACTTGCTTGGGCTTCGCCAGGGCGCGGATGGCTGAGCCGGCGGCCCAGCCGTCCAGATGGGATGCGGGCGGTCTGTATTCGGTGGCCTTGACCTTGGTCATCATTGCGGCCATGGCCGCTGCCGTGCTGGGCCGGGCGTTGCGCAGCGGGCCGGTGATAGACGCGATGGTTTGGATGACCCCTTGGCCGCGTCAGTTGGCGGTCATGGCGGTTGGAGTGCTAGCGGCTTTGGCTCTGGGAGCCGTGCGCGGCCCGGTCATGGCGGAACCGTTCCGGGTGGCGTTGGCGCTGGAGGGGCCAGCGCCTTGGCGCGTGTCGTTGCGCCGCCCATTACTGCGTAATTGGCTTGGCCTGGGCCTGACCGGCCTGGTCTTGGTCGTGGCGGGCTGTGGCCTGGCAGCCCTGGCCGGTGCGGTTACCCCGGGCCAGGCGGCCGCTGCGGCAATGGGTTGGCTTGGCGCCATCTTGGCGGCCTTGGCGGCCTGGCTGGCCGGGCAACGGTGGCCTCTAGCTGGCCGGGTTGTTGGGGCTGGATCGCTGGGTCTGGCTCTGGTGGCGAGCACTCGGCCCGGTTTTGAACTGGTCCGCGGGAGCGCCTGGTGGGCGGCTCCGGCCGGGATAGGAGCCCTTTCCCAGTTATTGGTAGTGCTTATTTCGGTGACTGGTCTGCTAGCTGCTGCTGCCGCGCCCGCGCTGCTAAGCGGCCTTGATCCGTCCTTGACGCTGCTTCAATCTGAGCGGTGGTCGGCCGCTAGCCTGGCGGTCCGTTCAGGTCACGTTTCGGAGGCTGGACTGGCCTATGAGGCCTGGCCGGCCCGCCGGGTTCGGCGCGCTGCCCGGTGGGGGCAGCGGTGGTGGTCGCGGGCGATTTGGCTTGATCTGCTGGCAGTGGCGCGCACGCCAGCCCGCCTGGGTGCGGCGCTCGCAGCCATCGCCTTGGCCGGAGCCTGGATGGGCCGCGCTGCGGTCATGTCAACGGGCGCGGCATCAGGTCTGGGACCGGCCACCCTGGCAGCCGTAGCCTGTGTGCTGGCGGCGGCCGGGATCCGTGGTCTGAGCGATGGCCTGTTCCACGTGACGGAGGACGCCAGTTCACCCTCAAGTTATGGCGTGGCCGGCTGGCGTCTGCTTGGAGTCCATGCGGTGATGCCGCTGGCGGGCACGGCCAGCGCGTTGGCCATTGGCGGTGCGTTGGGTGCCGGGACTGGTGTCCGGCTGCTCCCGGTGTGGCTTGCGACCGCGGCGGCCCTGGCCGCGTTGAATGTAATGGAGCGGGCCAAGGGCCCAATGCCGGATGCTTTGTACGTGCCCATGTCTTCGCCGATGGGTGATCCCGCGCCCATTTTCCGGGCCGCCTGGCAGGTCTGGCCGGAGTTGGCCAGCGCCGCGTGGGGAATCTTGATTGTGCTGGTCAGCGGTTCGTTGCCGCCTGCAATGGGGACGGTTGCGGTGGTTGGGGCGGCCACGGCGTTGGCCGCCGGTTGCTGGCCCCGCTTGCGCGGCCGGTAACTGTTCGCGCGGCCGTGATGGCGGCGCCAGCGAAGTGGCGGCCGGGGGCGCCGCGCGGAGCGGGAATGAGAACGATTATCATTTGTGTGTTAGGCTAGGTCCGATCTCCGGAGATCGCCAATCGTTCAACCGAAAGGAGACGCGAGCCAGCTCGCATCGCACTATGGATCTACTTGCCCCAATCTCCCGCCGCCGTATGGCCAGCGCCACCGCTGGGCTGGCGGCTATCACCGCCGCCTTGGCGCTCAGCGCGTGCGGTCAGGACACCGCCGCCAAGCCGTCGCCGTCCCCTACGGCCAGCCAGGATGAGCACGATCCCGCCGAGGTAGCAGCCCCAGCCCCACGGCTGGTTATCACCTACGACGGTGGTGTTCAGGTGCTTGACGCTCTCAGTCTGGAACTGGTCGCCGACCTGCCACTCAGCGGTTTCAATCGGATCAATCCGGCGGGCGATGAACGCCATGTCTTCGTTTCTACCGAGGGTGGCTTCAAGCTCCTCGACACCGGTGTGTTTGCCTCAGCGCATGGTGATCACGCACACTATTACGCTGGTGCCCCGGTATTGGAGGAAGGGCTGGCCTATGAGGCGAAGCAGCCAGGCCACGTGGTGGCCCACGACGGACTGACCGCGTTGTTTGACGACGGCACTGGCCACGTAGATGTCCTCGATTCTGACGATCTCGATGAAAGTGTGCGCGAATACGACGCGCCAGCCGCGCACCACGGCGTGGCGGTGGCTCTGCCAGATGGCTCGCTCGTGGTCAGCCAGGGCACCGAAGAAGCGCGCAGCGGGATTGTGGTCCTGGACGCGGCCGGTGCCCAGGTCGCCGCCTCCAGCGATTGCCCAGCTATTCATGGCGAAGCGGTAGCCGCCGGCGAGGCAGCGGTGTTTGGCTGCCAGGACGGCGCCTTGGTCTACAAAGACGGCGCCATCACCAAGATTCCCGCGCCCGCACCGGCCGGCGGCCTGTCATCGCTGTATGGCACCGAAGACTCACCAGTAGTGCTGGGTGATTACGACACCGAAGGCCAACCGATGGACCAGGTCTCATTGACTGACACCGCGGGCGGAGCGATCAAACTGGTTAAACTTCCAACGGCCTATTACGGCTTCAACGATTCGGGCTTCACGGATGACGGCCGGGCCTTTGTCTTGGGCCTGGATGGCAAGCTCCACTTCATTGACGTGACCAGTGGTGTAGTCACGGGGTCATATCCGGTGATCAGCCCCTGGCAAGCACCGGCCGAGTGGCAGGCCGCTGCTCCCAAAGTAGTCCTGGTCGAAGGCATGATCTATGTCACCGACCCGGCTAATAAGGCGATTGTCGCCGTGGACCCCGCCACTGGCGAAGTCTGGAAGTCTGGCACCCTGACCGTGGCGCCGCTTGAGATCACCGGTGTCACCGGTGAGGGCGCCGGCGAGCATGAACATGGCGACCATGACGACGAAGACGAGCATGACGAATAACAGCATCCAAAACGTGGGTTGAATCCGCAACAGAGGCGGCCCACCAGGCATAAGGCGACGGAATTCCTCCATTCCCCTTCGCCCGCCTGGTGGGCCGTCCCGCTTTTCCGCCCAGTATTACCGACGATGCCGCCGGGACAGCTCAGGAAACTGGGTAACGGTAATCCTTGGGCGGGCTTCGCCTGTTTAGGGGTTATCCGGGTGGGGTGGTGGGTTGGGTTTGTGGCGGTGGTGGAGGAGTGGGGTTTGGTTGGGGTTGAACCAGTTGGGTGGGATCAGTTCCCAGAGTCCGTCTTCGCGTAAATGTGGGTTCCAATCGGCTGGGGTTCCGTCCCTGGGGGGTTCGATAAGCCTGTGGTGGGTGGGGCATAGGAGGATCAGGTTGTTTAACCGGGTGGGCCCGCCTTTCTGCCAGGGTTGTACGTGGTGGGCTTGACAGGCTTCGGGTGGCCGGTCACAACCCTGAAACGAGCATCCCTTGTCTCGTAGGGTCAGGGCGGTACGGATCGTGGGTGGGATGATCCTGGTGGTGCGTCCTATATCCAGGATCTGGTGTTTCGTTCCGAGCACGGCCCGCATGATCGTAGTGTCGCACAACAGGGTGTTGGTTGTTTGGGTGTCTAACAGTTGACCATCAACCGTCAGCCTGCC
>JAIRXP010000076.1 GCA_031268215.1 Bifidobacteriaceae bacterium
GCATCCACATCACAGCCGGCGGACCGGGCAGACAAAACCAGGTGGTCCCTCACCGTCATCAAGCTGAACAACGCTGGCGCGGTCCGGCAAACGCGGCGTTTAGCTCTCGCCGCAGCTGACTGAGCAGAGAAACCGTTGACCTCTACAGCACCTGTCCAAGGCCGCAAGTATCCACTGATCAGCTCGACGACCGTGGACTTCCCCGTGCCATTCCGCCCGGTGAGAGCTGTCACACCGGGAGAGTCAAATGCCAACGTCAAGTCTTGGACAACAGGGCAGTCCTCAATCCAGCCTGCGCTGACTCCATCGAACCGGATTATGGGCTCTGACGCGGTCATGGTCGCGGCACCATGGATATCACTCGCAAGCGGAACGCGAAGCAAAGGTAACAGGCGGCCGCTAACGCGGCCACATAGACACAGGCCAGAGATGCCCACAGCCCGCCCGCTACTGCCGCCACGAATACAGGCGCCGCCGCGACAAAACTAACGATCCCGGCGCCGCCGCTGGCCGAACCTCCGTCCGAATCACCAACTGCTGGCCGTGCGAACAGAGAATCCCCCAGGAGATCCGCCAACACAACCGAGATAGCCACAACCACGATTATCCAATCAACCCGACCGGTCAAGGCAGCGACTGCGGCAGTTGCCACGGCGCCGAAGGCGGCCGCCTGGATGAGCCCACCCATGACATGACCCGACCACAGGGTCACGGCACTCCCACCTTGCTCCCACATTGTCCGGTACTCCCAGAGGCGGGTTGACTGACCCGCAACGACAACCGTCACCACGGCCACAAAGCTGCCCAACCCAGCGACAGCCACGATTGCCCCGACCCGGGCCGCGTCTTCCAGGGACACTCCTTGAAAGACTCTGTCAGCCAAGACCGGACCGGCTGTCAACCACGCACCGACGGCAGCGCCGCAGCCCACGAGCAGCAATCGAAAGACCGAAAGAACCGCCGGCTGCACCATCATGCTGCCGGTACCCCAGGCAATCGCGCCGGGCCGGGTCCATCGCGGGCCGCGAGGCCAGATGGTCAACCGCTGCGCCGCAAACGCTGGTGCATCAATATCGAGTACAGGCAGATCGCCTGCGGGCTCGCCCGCGACCGCCCGCACGGCCAGAACCACCCCGGTCAAACCTATGAAAGCAAGCACAACAGCGGCGGCTCCAAGTACCGTTACGTTTACCCTGAGCAAGGCACCTGACACGCCGGCCGCGTCCACCCCAGACATCAAGCGGATCCCAACTGGCAGCGCCACACCCAGAGACGCTCCGAAGACCATGGCGTATAGCTCCCACACCCCGCCAGGCAAGCGTCGCGTCCGTGTCTCCTGGGCGGACCGCAGCGCGATTCGATGACAAGACGCCTCGGCAAGAAGCGAAATGCCGACCGTGCCCAGGGCGGCCAGACCCGGCCACAACGCTCCCATCGCCAAGAGAGCCGAGGCCGCACCGGCCACCGCTCCAGTTGTCACCAAGAGACGTGGGACCTGCTCCGACCCCCGCTCCACCGCCACCACCCAACGAAGTGGCACATCCAGCGCGATCCAGAGGTCCCGCATTGGCGACGACCGCACCGCCACCCGGGCGCGGCTGAAGGCCTCCCGCAGCAGCACCCCAACCGCCAAGTAGACCTGTACGGCCGCCAGCGCCACTACCGCTCCCCAACGCAGCGTTGCTTCGGACGCTATTCCGCCTGGGCCAACTGCGTAACGCGAAGCCGCCACGGCGTTGTAAGCAATACCTCCGGCCAGGGCAGTCGCGAGCGCAACTGCGCCAGTCGCCGCTCCGAGAAAAGTCCGCGTACGCAACCGGAACGAGAAGCTCGTCAGCAAACGCACTGCCCACAAGTCCAGCGCCACCCCGAGGTCTTTCGACGCTTTGTTCATAGCCGCGACACGGGTCGGTTTTGGACAACTTCATGGTGCAGAACGCACACGACCATCGCGACAAGCAAGCTCACCACCGTGGTGGCGATCGCCAGTACAGCAGCAAAGCCACCCACTACTCCGGGCCCGGCGGCTGCCGCCGAACCCCAGCTAGCCACAAGGTGAGCTGGCCAAACAACTACCATGCGCGAACGGCGAACCGCCGCCGCCACGACTAATGCCACAATCGCTCCGCTCATGCCGCAGAGATACAGCATCCCGAACCGCTTCTCGGATAGATCCGTGGACAACACCCCCAAAGCGAGCGAGGCGCACAGCGACACAGCACACACAACAGCAATCAACCGACTGTAACGGTTGTAAGAACGCATTAGAGACATCCGAGAATCCATTCAGAAGACAAACGTGAAGAACGATCCCACTACTGCAGAGTAACCCAGCCTCTGCCACAGCCGCCAACTCGGCGATCCTCGTGCCAGTATTGCCGAGCCAAGAACAACGAATGCACAAAGACCAACGTCCAGGCCCATGACCACGCCAGCGCCTGGCCGCGCAAAAGCCATGGCCTCTGCGCCTAACACCGTGCCGGCCGCAATCAGGTAAGTCAGCGAAAACCGGCGCCTCCCCACCCGGAGCCAGCCCGCTCCTGCGAAACGGCGATCCAACAGCATCGCAGTCGCAACCATTAGGACCCGCACACCAATAGTAACCACCAAAGCGCCGACGATGCCGATCATAACCGCAAGGTCAGTCGAAACCTCGGGCCCAAGATAGGACGGATCAAACGGTGAGTTCCCAGCAGCCAATTCACGTTCCACCTCGCGTTTCACCGGTCCCATGCGGGCAACGGCCGAAATCGCAACAAGCAACAATAGGGCAGCCCACGCGGTCCGCGGCACCCGGCTCGCTGCACTGCGGGTCAAATCGGCTTGATTGGTCACTGCGCCTAGCGAGGCGTCATTCATTTCCTCTGCCTTCATGATTCCCCCCTCACCACTAGCGCCGATTCGATCCCGGCCCCCAGCAACACGAGCGCCAAAGCCACAACCAACATTCCCAAAGACGTCCTCAGCCGCTGCCAGTACTTAGTCGGGCTGGACCGCCGCAACAACCCGGTCAAGGTGCCGGATGCGGGATAAAGGCCGGCCGTGGACGCAACGGCAATCGCGCCGAATTCAAGACACACATACGGCCAAACGCGCCCAGCCACAGCCCAGATCCCGAGCTGGGCGACGACCGCATGAGCCGTCGCGCCAACCCACGAGCTGGTCAGCACGGTCGAAAGTGCCGTGGTAATGCCGAACGTCAGCACTCCGGAGAATGCCAGCAGCACCGCCCCGGCATTTTGACTGACTATCTGTCCAAGTATCACGAAGTAAGACACCGACTCGGGCGACGAACCACCACGGTCGCCGGCGGCACTCGGCGAGTAGTAGACCCACCCAACATACAGCCCGAGGGCCGCCACTACCAAGTACACAATGGAGGCGACTAGGATATCGGCTGGTGGCGCCTCTCCGGTAACGGCGCGGCGCCACCAGCGCGGAGATTGGGCTCTCGCGTAGCCCTGCAACCACCCATCAGATTTCGACTGCACGGTCATCCTACCCGACACGCGCGGCGGTCCTTCCAAGACCATTCTGGGGTGGCCGCACTGGCCGTCATGCGATGAATGCCTTCTGAGCAGCCTTCTTTCCCAACTTGGCAATAAATGCCCTCAGAGCCGCGTATATCGCGGCGCTGGTACCCCCCGAAAAGACCATCAGGGCCGCAGTGAGTGCCCACCCGCCGACCTCGAAGGCCTTCCAGATTGCCGTCCCCGTGGCTGCGCTGAGCGCAAATGTGCCGGTGATCCACCACAACGCGGTACCGCCGACAAACAAGCCGAGCGCCGCCATCGCGATTGCCGCCGCAGTTGTCTTGATGGATATGTTCCTACTTTCAACCATTCCAGGTCTCCTTGTCATGAGTTGGGCGTATTCCCATTTTGGGGTACGAAGAGAGTTTGCCCCCCCCCCCCCTCCATTTGTCAAATCGCCGCGCCGGTTGGCTCCGCTCGCACGCGAATTCCCTGCCGGCCCATCCACGCGCACCTCCGGGCGGAATGTCTGGTCGGACCCGATTCAGCTATCCGCCGCAGCGGTCGTGCTTGTCTTCCTCAATCGCCGCGAAAGCGTCCGCGAAGGCCTCATAGTCCACCTCTTCGGCCGAGACCGACCCAGACGCCGCCTCCGCGATCGAATCCAGATCACGCACTATCAAATTCCACTGTTCCCGTAATTCCGGCGGTCCCTTGTCCCGGAGCTTGCGGTAGAGCGAACGCGCCTGGCGCAGTTCGCCCTTATCGCCGTCGATCAGCGCTTTGGAGTCCAGCCGGACGCCCGGGTCAGCGATCAGTTGGCAGTATGGCTCAGAGTCGAATTCTCCGCCGCCCACGCCGCAGCCGCCCGCGGCGGCCAAGATCGCCATCGCCAGGGCCGCCGGCCAAGCCGCCGACCCCCGGATCTCAGTCAAAACAGCGCTCCAACGCCCTGAATGGCCAGGAACACCGCGGCCGCCGTCAGGGCCGCCGCCGGGATGGTCAGGACCCAGGCGGTAACAATGCTCTTGGCGACTCCCCAGCGCACGGCTGAAAGCGAGCGGGTGGCGCCCACACCCATGATGGCGCTAGTGATGGTGTGAGTCGTTGAAATCGGGGCGTGGATGGGGGTGAAGGCAGCCAGGTAAAGGACAATCGCCCCAGTTGCCTCGGCCACGAAGCCGCGGGCCGGATCAACCTGGATGACCTTGCGGCCAAGGGTTCGCATGATCCGCCAGCCGCCGGAATAGGTTCCGGCGGAAATGGCTGAGGCGGCCAGGGCCTTGATCCAGAAAGGAATCGCATCGTGAGGCTGGTTCCAACCCACCGCCAGGGAGGCCATGAAGATCACGCCCATGGTCTTTTGGGCGTCCTGCAGGCCGTGGCCCAAAGCCAAGGCCGCCGCCGAGCCGATCTGGGCCACCCGGAAACGCCGCATGGTCTTGTGCGGAGCGGAGTTCTTGAAGATCCACAGAACCGCCACCATGCCAAAGAACGCCAGGGTGAAACCGATGGCCGGGGACGCCACCATTGGGATCAACACCTTCTCGCCGATCTTCCCCCATTGGACAGTCACGTCATCCCATTGGATGAGGATGGCGCCCAGACCGGCCCCGGCCAGTCCGCCAATCAGAGCGTGTGAGGAAGAAGACGGCAGCCCAAACCACCAGGTGATCAGATTCCAGGTGATCGCGCCCAACAGCGCCGCCAGCACAATAGATAGCTGCTCATGCTGGTACAGTCCGTCCAGGTTGACGATCTCTTTGGCTATGGTTTCAGCGACGGCGGTGCCCATCAAGGCGCCGATCAAGTTCATCAGCGCCGCCATGGTCAAGGCTGCTCTGGGACGCAAAGCGCGAGTTGACACGGCGGTGGCGATGGCGTTGGCGGCATCGTGAAAGCCGTTGGTGAAATCGAAGGCGACCGCGATCATCATGACCGCTACAGCCAGCAAAATCTCCGGTGCCATTGAAGGTCAAGACTCCTTGAGTGCGATCGTCTCGACAATGTTGGCGACCTTCTCAAAGGCGTCCGCCCCGTGCTCCAGCGCCTCGATCAGTTCCTTCAGCTTCATCACCAGGATGGCGTCAGTCTCCGACTGGAACAGGTCCGCCAGCAGGGCACGGTAGGCGCGATCAGCCTGGTTTTCGAGCCGGTTGATTTCAACCCAGTATTCGGAAAGGCCATCCAGCGACCGCAATCGGGGCATGGCCTCCGCGGTCTGGGCGGCCGCCCGGCGCAGAATAGTGATCTGCTTGCCGATCTTCTTGGGTAGCGTGTCTATCCGGTACAGGACAATCAGATCCGCCGCCTCCTCCATGTAGTCCATGCAGTCATCCAGCGCCGAAGCCAGATCGTAGATGTCGTCACGGTCAAACGGCGTGACAAAGCTTGAGTTCAGCTTCTTGATGATGGCGTGGGTCGACACGTCCGCGTTGTGTTCGATCTCCCGCAACTGCATGGCCAGATCAACCCGCTCATCGAACTCTGCTCCGATCATCTGTTCTAGTACATCCGCGCCGTCCACTAAGTGACGGGCTTGAGCCGCCAACAGATCAAAGAAGGACACATCTTTAGGCGTCAAACTGAAGCGCACTGGAACCCCTGCCTCACATCGAGCAATAGCCGTTCACCAGCGTAAGCCATGCGGACACTGTGGCCTGACCGTTACGGTGGCTGGCCGGACCGCGCAGCGCCAGTCGGCGCGAAGGCCGCTCGCAGCGGCAAATGTTGGAGCCCGGGGCTTACGCGGTCCGGCCGCCGTCAACACTAGCGCCTTTGGCCTGGGTACCGTGCCAGCAGCGATCAGATGTCCAGGCGGCTGGGCGTGGCTGTGGGGTCATCGAGCGTCGCCAAGCCGCCCGGTTCGCCGTCGTCACCGGCTGCCCCAACTCCCCCAACGGCATCGGCCGTACCAGCCCGGCCCCCCAAACCGGCAGCGCCTACCGCGCCACCCGCCCCGGCAGCCGAATCAGAACGCGACCGATGCCGTTCCTTCGGCGCGTCGAAGCGGTAACCAACGTTGCGGACCGTCCCAATTAGCTGGTCGTTCTCAGGCCCCAGCTTCGCCCGCAACCGCCTGACGTGTACATCCACGGTCCGGGTGCCGCCGTAATAGTCGTAGCCCCAGACTTCTTGAAGGAGCTGTGAGCGGGTGAACACGCGCCCCGGGTGAGCGGCCAGGTAACGCAGCAACTCGAACTCCTTGTAGGTCAAGTCAAGGCTGCGGCCATGTAATTTGGCGGTGTAGGCGACCGGGTTGATGACCAAGTTGCCCTGCGAAATGGACTCATCCGGGCCGGACGCGCCGGCCATCACTGGCGTTGCCAGGGCCAAGCGGATCCGCGCCTCAACTTCTCCGGGAGAGGCGGTGGCCAGGACAAAATCACGGCCACCCCAGTCCGCGTTCAGGGCCGTCAGGCCGCCCTCTGTGACCACCAGCAGGACCGGCGCCGCCAGGCCCGCCACCTGCAACAATCTGGCTGTGGCGCGGGCGGATTGGAGGTTTTGGCGAGCGTCCAGGGCGACCAAGTCAGTGGCCGGCAGATCGACCAGGGATGAGGGACCAAACCCCAATACCCGTACCCTGTGAGGAAGAAACTCAAGGGCCGGAAGCACTGAACCGGGAGCCCCAGCGGCCACGGTCAGGAGCAGAATCTCCGCCATGCCTTAGCTCCTTTGTAGGGTTGTCTGTGGCCGTTGTGTCACTCCATTTAACTAGAGGGAGAGTTTAGTGGAACGTTTTGTCCGCCTGTTGGTCACCGCTGTGGTCGGTTTCGTGCCGGCCGCTGGCTTGCTAACGGGCTCCTTGACCGGCCATACCGTTCCGTTCTTGATTGGCGCAGTGGCTGTGGCGACGGCCCTGCTGATCGCTGGCTGGCCGTCCCTGGCCCACCTGCCGGAGCCGCATTCGGCCCGTTTGGCCCTAGCTTTCACGGGCGCGGTGGCGATCATCCTGGCCGCCATCAAGCCCGGTGACGGGTCAGCCGTGCTGGTGGCCATCGCCTTGGGTTTCCCCGCTGTCTTCATCCGCGAACTCAGCCGGCCCGCACCCCGGCCGGACCTGGTCCGTTCCGTCGCCGGTACGACCTGCGGTGTGATGGCGGTCGCGGCAATGGGCCTGTGGGTATCCGCCGGGGACATGCAGCACTTCGTTGATTTGGCGATCCTGGCCGGCACCGGCGTGGCCGTCTCCTGCCTGGCCTTGGGCCTGAACCGGCTACTCCCAGCCCACGGCTGGCGTGTCGAGGTGGCCGCCATCAGCGGATTCGCCCTGGCCGCCTGCGCCGGTGCGGGGGCCGCCTTCTTGGTCAGCACCCCGTGGTGGGCCGGTGCGGCGGTCGCGGGAGCCTGCGGCGTGGCTCCGGGCGCGGTCTGGATGGTCAGCGAATCCCGGGGCGCTGCCTCGGGCCGTTTCCGCTTGCGCGATGCCGCCTTGGTAACGCTGCCCTTGGCGGTAGCGTCGGTCCCGGTCTGGGCCGCGGCCCTGATGCGCTGAGCCCCTTGGGCTCCCGCCCCGATTTGGGCGCCGCTGGCGGAAAAGGTACGGTCGCTGTCATGGGGCTAACACTGCGCGACGATCTGCCGCCCGAGGTCTACCCGCTGGCCTGGCTTGTTGGAAGCTGGCGCGGCCAGGGCACCATTGGTTATGGGCCCGTAGCACCGGGCGGCATCATCCAGGAACTTGAGTTCAGGGCCACTGATGGCCCTTACTTGGCGTATCACGCCCAGACCTGGCTGTTGCCGGACCCGCAGGAGCCCCCGGACGCGCAGGATCCAAAGGGGCCGAAGGGTCCCGAAGACCCAGAAGACGCGGAGAACCCGCAGCTCTGGCATGAAGAGACCGGCTTCTGGCGTGTCGCACCTGGGCAAACCCAGTCTGACCCGCCCTTCCAGATCGAAGTGCTCATCACGGACGCCGCCGCTTACCTCAGCGCCTACCTGGGCCAGATCGACGGCCCGCGCATTCAACTCGCCACTGATGCCCTGGTCAGGACCCTCACCGCACCCGAAATCGAGGCCGCGACCAGGATTTACGGCCTGGTTGACGGCGACCTGCTGTGGGCCTGGGACATCGCTGGCTTCGGCCTTGAGCTGGGCTCCTACATGGCCGCTCAGCTCAAGCGCACCGGGCCGTAGGCTGGGCCATGGGACGTTTCGACTTGGCGGATCAGCGCGCCTTCGCGTCTGGTCAACCGGTCTTCGCCGTGCCCGATGCCGCCGGCCTGGTCAAGATCTCTGGCCCAGATTCGGTACGGTTGTTGAGCGCCCTGACCACTCTGCCGCCTGACCGGGCGCCAGCGCCCGGCGGGTCCGAGGCTCTGCTGCTGGATGGCCATGGGCACATCTTGTTTGGGCTGATGGTCTTAGCGGAAGGCCCAGACTTACTGATCTTGACCGATGGATCACCGCGGGCCCTAGCGGACGTGATCAACTCGCGGCGTTTCCGGCTCCAGGCCGAAGCGGCCCCTCAAGACGAGGACCTGATTGTGGTCACGCCCAGCCCAATGAGGGCCTCAGGACAGACCGGCTCAACCACTGGCCCGGCCGCTCGCCTGACCGCCGTCGATAACTGGCCACACTGCGGGCAGCAGCCCGAGGCGGATCAGGGGCCAGCCGGCCCGTCCGGCCCGTCCTTGGCCAGCCGTCAGATTTGGCCCCGTTACGCTTTGGCCAGGCCGCATCCGGGCCAGAGCTGGGCTGGGCTGACCATCGAGGCATTCACCGGTTCTAGTATCCAATCCCGGCTGGAACAGCTAGACCACCTAGGCTACCGGCAGATCGACGCGGCTAGCCTGGAGGCCCTGCGGATCGCCGCTTGGCGGCCGCTGGCCACCCACGAGGCCGCGGATGGCAAGACCCTGCCGCATGAACTCGACTGGCTGCGCACCACCACACCCATGAACTCAGGCTGCTATCCCGGCCAGGAGACTGTGGCCAAGATCATCAATGCTGGCAAGCCACCCAGGCGCTTAGTGTTCTTGCATCTGGACGGGTCGCAGGCGGCGTTGCCAGCGGCCGGAGCCGCCGTCCATGCGAACCAATCCGCCGTTGGGCACATCACCTCGGCCGGAATCCACTACGAAAAAGGGCCAATCGCCCTGGCGTTGGTTAAACGTTCACTGTCGCCTGAGGCGTCCCTGGCCGTGGCTGTCCCCCAAGCCGCCGGTGGCCTGATCGCGGCGGCTCAAACTGTGATTGTGCCGGTCAGCGGCGAATCAGATGCCCGCCCATCCAGACGCCCGGTACCCCCAAAACTGGCCCTGCGTCAGCGCGGCTAACCTAGGTTCATGTCTTCGCTGGTCATGACCCCACTGTGGGTCATCATCCTGTTGCTCAACCTGGCGGCCCTGATCGCGGAGGTCACGGCTTTGGTGATCGCTCTGAAAACCCCGTCCCCGGCCTACACCGCCGCCAGCAAGATGTCCAAGGGCGCCTGGGTGGCCATCACCGCCATCGGAACTTTGATCGGCCTGGGGGCCATGCCCATAATGCCGTTCCGGTCCGGAATCAACGGTGGCGGCTTCTTGTCCATCGTTGCTGTAGTGGCCGCTTTGGTGTTCCTGACGGATGTCCGCCCAGCCGTCAAGCAGTACCGGGGCGGTGGGCGGGCCGGCCCGCCCACCCCGGGAAGCTGGTGAAATGCGGGCCGTCATCCAGCGCACCGTTGACGCCCGTTGCGAAGTGAACGGGCGCCAAATCAGCGGTTTCATGGGCGAAGGCCTGGTGGTGTTGCTTGGGGTCACCCACGGCGACGGCCCCGCCCAGGCCCAAACCATGGCCCGAAAGATCGCTGAGCTAAAGCTCTTGCGCGGCGAACGCAGCCTTGAAGAAGCCTCCGCCCCGGTCATGGTGATCAGCCAATTCACCCTCTACGGGGACACCAAGAAGGGCCGCAAGCCGTCCTGGTCCAAGGCAGCTCCCGGTCCAGTAGCCGAACCGCTGATTGAATCCGTGGCGCTGGCCCTCGAAGAACGCGGCCTGGTGGCAGCGCGGGGGGTATTCGGAGCCGACATGCGGATCACCTTGACCAATGACGGCCCCGTCACGCTGCTGGTGGATACGTAAGCCGGCGGGGAAGCGGGACGGCGTGAACGGCATCGGGCAAGAGGACGCGAACTTGCTGGTAACGAACGTGACCAAAGTCCGGGAATGACCAGGACCGCGAAGGCGTTGACGGCTGGCAACAACGGGTTCCCAACCTGACCCAACCGCTCCACGCGGGCCAGATCTGGACCTGACCGGGTAGAATCCAAGCTTCGCTGGCCCCGGTCCAGGGCCAGCTCAGGGCTCTGCGCCTACGGCGAACACAGCTATTTGGGGACTGCGTTGCTAGCTAAAGTCGATTGAGTGGGCTAAGTGTTCGTTGCGGAGCCGCCGCTGCCGTACACGGCCCCGATTTGAAGGAGCACTATGTTTGAGCGCTTTACTGACCGTGCACGCCGGGTGATTGTGCTGGCCCAAGAAGAGGCCAGGCTGCTCAACCACAATTACCTGGGCACGGAGCATATCTTGTTGGGCTTGATCCATGAGGGCGAAGGCGTGGCTGCCAAAGCCCTGGAGGCCATTGGCATGACCCTAGATGGGGTGCGCGGCCAGGTACAAGAGATCATCGGTGAGGGACAGCAGTCGCCCTCCGGTAGCCATATCCCGTTCACGCCCCGCGCCAAGCGCGTCCTTGAACTGACCTTGCGGGAGGCCCTCCAACTGGGTCACAACTACATTGGCACCGAACACATCCTGCTGGGCCTGATCCGTGAAGGCGAGGGCGTGGCTGCCCGCGTGCTCGTCAAACTCGGGGCTGACCTGGGACGTTTGCGCCAGCAGGTAATTGAGATGCTGCAGGTCTACCAAGGCAAAGAGCAGATGGCCGGTACAGCGCCTGTTGAATCAATGCCGGCCGGCAGCGCCGTGTTGGACCAGTTTGGGCTGAATCTGACCCAGGCCGCCCGCGAAGGCAAACTCGACCCGGTGATTGGCCGCTCAAAAGAGATTGAGCGGGTCATGCAGGTGCTCAGCCGCCGAACCAAGAACAACCCCGTGCTGATTGGCGAGCCAGGCGTTGGCAAGACCGCGATCGTCGAGGGACTGGCCCAGGACATTGTCCGCGGCGACGTCCCAGAAACCCTCAAGGACAAGCAGCTTTACACCCTTGACCTGGGTTCGCTGGTCGCCGGCTCACGCTACCGCGGCGACTTCGAGGAGCGCTTGAAGAAGGTCCTCAAAGAAATCCGCACCCGCGGCGACATCATCTTGTTCATTGATGAGATTCACACTCTGGTAGGCGCCGGAGCGGCTGAGGGCGCCATCGACGCGGCCTCCATCCTCAAGCCAATGCTGGCCCGCGGCGAGCTGCAAACCGTTGGCGCCACCACGCTGGACGAATACCGCAAGTACGTGGAGAAGGATCCGGCGTTGGAACGCCGCTTCCAGCCCATCCAAGTCCAGCAGCCTTCCGTGGCGCACACCATCGATATTCTGCGTGGCCTACGGGACCGCTACGAATCGCATCACCGTGTCTCCATCACCGATTCGGCGTTAGTTGCCGCCGCCCAGCTAGCGGACCGGTACGTCAATGACCGTTACCTGCCGGACAAGGCGATCGACCTGATCGATGAGGCTGGAGCGCGTTTGCGGATCCGCCGTATGACCGCGCCGCCGGAGCTGCGCGAGATGGATGAACAGATCGCTGAGACCCGCCGGGAAAAGGAAGTCGCGATCGACAACCAGGACTTTGAGAAGGCCGCTGCCTTGCGGGACGACGAACGCAAGCTCTCTGAGGCCCGGGCGGAAAGGGAGAAGGCCTGGCGGGCCGGTGACCTGGATACCGTCGCGGAGGTCGATGAAGAGTTGATCGCTGAGGTCTTGGCCATGTCCACCGGAATCCCCGTGATCAAACTGACGGAAGAGGAATCCAGCCGCCTGCTGCGGATGGAAGACGAACTGCACAAGCGCGTGATTGGCCAAGATGAAGCCATCAAGGCCCTGTCCCAGGCCATTCGCCGCACCCGGGCTGGGCTGAAGGATCCCAAGCGGCCCGGAGGGTCCTTCATCTTCGCCGGCCCAACTGGTGTCGGCAAGACGGAGTTGGCCAAAGCCTTGGCAGAATTCCTGTTTGGCGATGAAGACTCGTTGATTCAGCTCGACATGTCTGAGTTCGCCGAGCGCCACACTGTGTCCAGGCTGTTCGGATCACCTCCCGGCTACGTTGGCTACGAAGAAGGCGGTCAGCTAACTGAGAAGGTTCGGCGCAAGCCGTTCTCAGTGGTGCTCTTCGATGAGGTCGAAAAGGCCCATGCGGACATCTTCAACTCGCTGCTCCAAATCCTGGAAGAAGGTAAGTTGACGGATGCTCAGGGCCGTTCAGTGGACTTCAAGAACACGGTCATCATCATGACCACCAACTTGGGGACCAAGGACATCTCGAAGGGCGTTATGACCGGCTTCCAGGCTGGCGGCGCACTGTCGAATGACTATGAGCGCATGAAGAACCGTGTCCAGGACGAGTTGAAACAGCACTTCCGGCCAGAGTTCTTGAACCGGGTCGACGACACGATTGTCTTCCCGCAGCTCAGTCAAGAGCAGATCGAACTGATTGTCGATCTGATGATGGTCCGCTTGGATAAGCGCCTGAATGATCAAGGCATGTCGATCTCTCTGACGGAGGCAGCCCGCAAGCTGCTGGCTACCCGCGGCTACGACCCAGTGTTGGGGGCGCGCCCGCTGCGCCGCGCCATCCAGCGTGAGATTGAGGACGTGCTGAGCGAGAAGATCCTGTTCGGTGAGATCCGCACCGGCGAGAGGATCGAAGTCGACGCCACCGGCGAAGGCTCCGACGCGAAGTTCGTCTTCCTGCCGCATTCGGCCGAGCCAGCGCCGGTCATGGCTGGCGCCCCAGTCCGCGAGGAGGACCTCCCGCCCGTGGACTAAGGTCCTTGCCCGGGTTCTCTCTTTGATAAGCGACCGTAGGTCCCGCCGGTGCTTTGTCCCGGCGGGACCTTTTTCTTTGTTGCCCGATGCCGTCCGTCCGGCGTTCGTCTTGGCGGACGTTCCCGCCGTCGTGGTTGTAACCGTTTGACGACAACAATTAGATAAGAGCGAAACGGGCCCCAAGTTGCGTCCGCGCCAGCGTTCCGATTGGATAGAGTTTTTACAACTAGGAATCTCCGGTAATGCCCAAGGAAGAAGGTCCCGCCTCATGACGCACGAAACAACCCTTCAACACTCGCCCGCGAACGCCCGGGCCCCCAAG
>JAIRXP010000062.1 GCA_031268215.1 Bifidobacteriaceae bacterium
TGCGGGCCAATGGCTGCTGCGTGCTCGTGTCAAGCCATCTCCTGGATTTCGTGGACGATCTAGCGGACAGGGTCCTTTTTCTGGGTGGAGGACGCCTGATCCGGGAAACGAAGCCGGACGGGAGGACCACTGAGGCTGTGTATCGCCAGGAGTTCATGGCCGGGGTGAATCGAGAGTCACCAGACCCACCGGGGACCGTTCGCAGGGCTGGCCCCGAGAAGCGGTTGCCATGAACGACAGGGCGGATCCGATGAGGGGTGCCGGAGTATGAGGATTCGTAGGCTCCAGTGTGTCCGCCAGCGGGATGCGACTGATTGCGGCGCCGCGTGTATTGCCACGGTTTGCCGACAGTATGGTGCGAAGCGCGCTTTGGGGAAGATCAGGGCGGTGGCGGGGACCGACAGTTTAGGGACCAACGCCCTGGGGTTGGTTAAGGCGGCTGAGGAGCTTGGGTTTTCGGCACGCGGGGTGAGGGGCACGATTGACTCCCTGATGGGTGAAAACGATCTGCTGTTGCCTGCCATAGCGCACGTGATCACGCCGGAGGGGATGCTCCATTATGTAGTGATACACCGGATCAAGGGCGGTGTGTTGACTGTCGCAGACCCGGCGCGCGGCCTGGTGAAGATGTCTGCGGACGAGTTTGACCAGATCTGGACGGGCGTCCTTGTGATCATGGCCCCTGCCCAGGACGGCACCATCAAGGGAGAGAAGGAAGGTTCTGGCCTTGGGCGGTTCGTGGGGCTGTTGCGCGGGCAGACCTCGTTCTTGGCGTTACTCACCGTAGCGTCGGTGTTGACGACGGCCCTGGGGATTGTCGCGGCCTTCTATTTCAAGGTGATCATTGATGACGTCGTGCCGGGCGCGTTGTGGCGGACTCTGACCACGGTTTCGATAGCGGTCCTTGGGTTGTACCTGGTGAAGGGATTGCTTGATGCTGCCCGGTTCCAGTTGGTCTTGCATATTCAGCAGCGGATCGACATCCCGTTGCTGCTAGGGTACTTCGATCACGTGACGGATCTGCCGATGACGTTTTACGGCTCGCGCAAGGTTGGTGACGTGATCGCCCGGTTCGCCGACGCTTCAAAGATCAGGGTGGCGCTGGCGGGCGCGACCGTTACGGTGTTCGTGGATGTGCTGATGTCGGTTGGTGGCTGTGTGGTGCTGGCCGCCCAGAACCGGTTGTTGTTCACTATTGCTGCTGCGGTGGCGGTGTTGCACGTGGTCCTCGGTTTGGTGGTTCTGAAACCGGTGGCGAGGTTGAACGAGCAAATCATGGAAGGAAACGCCAGAGTCACGTCGCATTTCGTTGAGACGATCACCGGCGCGGAGACCGTCAAGGCGTATAACGGGCAACGACGCATGAAGGACAAGGCCGACTCGTTGTATGTGGCGTTCTTGCGGTCAGTATTCAGGTACGGCGAGTGGCAGAACGCCCAGGAGGTCATTTCGCAGGGTCTGGTAGCGGTTGGTAACTCGGTGATCCTGTGGGTCGGTGCTGTGCAGGTGTTGAACGGGAGGATGAGTATCGGTGAACTGGTCGTATTTACGACTCTGCTGAACTATTTCCTGGATCCGGTGCGGAACTTGATGGGTTTGCAGCCGGAGTTGCAGTCGGCGGCGGTCGCCGCCAGGCGATTGGCGGATGTGTTGGTGCTGGAGCCAGAGTTGGTCGACGGGCCAGGCCAAGTCCGGGTTGACCGGATCGCGGGTCCCATCGTTTTCGAGGACGTTACTTTTCGGTATGGCACCCGCAGGCCGGTGCTGCGCGACTTGTCTTTGACCATACCGCCGGGGTCAAGCGTGGGATTGGTTGGTGAGTCCGGTTGCGGCAAGACCACCGTCGCGAAGCTGGTGATGAAGTTTCACCTGGCGCAGTCGGGTCGTGTGTTAGTTGGCGGCCACGTTGTACAGGACGTGTCTGCGGAGTCGTTACGGCAAAGGATCGCTTATGTTGGGCAGGACACCACGTTCTTCTCTGGGACCATCGAGGAGAACCTGCGGTTCGCGGCGCCGGACGCGACAGCCGAGCAGATTATCGCGGCTTGTGAGCGGGCCAGCGCGCATGAGTTCATTGCGGCGATGCCTGCCCGGTATCAGTCATATCTGGAGGAAGATGCCGCGAACTTATCGGGTGGGCAGAGGCAGCGCCTGGCTATCGCCCGGGCCCTGTTGCGGAACGCCGATGTGTTGGTGCTTGACGAGGCGACCAGCCAGATGGACTCGGTTTCCGAGCAGGCCGTCGCGGAGCGTCTCGAAGACTTGGGCCGGGACGTCACGCGTTTGATAATCGCCCACCGGCTGAGCACAGTGGTGTCGTGCGACGTGATCTATGTGATGCGAGACGGCAGTGTGATCGAGGCGGGACGGCATCGCGAATTGTTGGCGGCTAACGGGGTTTACGCCTCGCTTTGGCGTGCCCAGTCCGCGTACCCTGGCGGTAGCGCCGCTCAGAACCCGTTTTCCCGTTCGCGTGACCGGTCCGGCCCGGCTGCGCCTTCCAGGGGCTGGCGGGAGCCTGGGCCGTGAAGGCTGAATACATCGATCTGACCGATGTGGGTACGACCCGTGAGGTGTTGTCGAGCGAGCCGCCGCGGGCGGTGCGCGCGGCGGTGTTAGCGGCGGCCGTGGTTGTCGCCGTGGTGGCGGTCTTCCTCGGATTCCTCAAGATCGAGGAAACCCAAAGCGCGGTCGGCGCTGTGACTTCCGATGAGCCGGTGCGCGCGGTGATGGCGGCGTCGTCCGGGATTGTGGCGCGGGTGGAGGCGGGGGACGGTGCTACGGTTGCGCCGGGTGAGGCTGTAGTGGTGTTGGAAACGGACCAACTCGGGGACCGCAGGGACCAAGTCGCGTCGGAACAACGCCGCAACGAGGACACCCTGGAGGGTTACAGGCGCCTGCGGGCCGCTGCCGACTTGGGGACGAACCCGTTCGATCCGGCTGCGGAATCGTTGTTCTATTACGAGTTGGAGAAGTACCGCGAAGAGCTGGCCAAGGCGGAAGCCGCAGCTCAGATCGACTATGAGACAAACGTGTCCTCCGAGGTGGCGGCGCGCGCTTCTTTGACGGCTAGCGAGGCGTCGGTTGCTAAACTCGGCAAGCGCGAGGAAGAACTCAACCGCCTCGCCCAAACTATCCGGTCCGGGACCGCTTTCTCGTCCGCGGACTCCTATTGCCAGGCCTTGTACCAGTCGTACAGAGCGGGCCGCCCGAAGCCAGGCGGCGACAACGCTGGTGTGACAGCCGCCTACGACGCGGACTTCATCGTCCAAGTCGAAACCCAGATCGCGAGCGTAGATGCACAACGAGACGAGTACGGCAAAGAGATTAGCGCGTTGCGTGCTCAACTCGAAGCCACGAGCACCCCAACGGTAAGCGAACCGCGCAGCTACGTGACAGCTCAGTTCATGCTGTCGATTTCATCCGCCGAACAGCAACTGCACCAGCGGCAAGTCGAGCTGTCGCTGGAAGCGTCGAGCCTTGACTTCGAGATCGCTCGGGCTACCCTCGCCGCGCCGGTCGCGGGCGTCGTCGACCTGACCTTAAGCCTGCGCGAAGGCGACCGGGTCGAAGCGGGACAAGAAGTCTTCCTGGTGGTCCCCGAAGGCGGCGGTTCCGTTCGCGCGCAAGTCGCGATGCGCCCCGAGATGGCAGTGAATCTAGCCGAGGGCAGTGAAATAACCTGCGAACTCCCAGAAATCCCCGGCCTGGGCACTAACGGCACCAGGTGCCGGGTCGACCGTATCGCGGCCGCAGCAAGAGCTACAGAAGAAGGCCAGGCGTACTACGTGGTTGACCTGCGCGTGGAGACCCCAGCCGCCGCACGTGCTGACAGCACTGCGCCGTCTGTCGTTCCGGGTGTACCCGTCACCGTCACCGTTGCCACAAGGCAAGTAACTGTGCTCAGGTGGCTGGGTGAGAAAGTCGGGCTCGTGGACAAGCCATGACCGCAATCAACAGGCGATAGGAGCCGGGTTTGGCGGAGAGGATCCTACTTCGGGGTCGGGTCGGGCCGGGGACCTAGCTAACCGGTAGTGTTGGCCGCGACAACCCAACGGCTCGAAAAGAGGCAATCCTCGTGACCACCATTCCGCCCTCGGATCCCTACCAGACGCCGCCTGAAACCACGGTAGCTGCGGCCAAGCCGCCGATTTTCAAGCAATGGTGGTTCTGGCTAGTCGCGGCCGTGGCCGTTGCTGCGGTGGCGGTGGCCGCAGTCCTTCTGCTAGGCGGCGGGGACGAGGACTCCGCGGACTCCCCCAAGCAGGACTCCCCCGCCAAGACCAGTGACGCCCCCGACCCCGATCCGTCCGAGTCCAAGTCCTCCCTGGATGACATTCCGGCCACCGTGACGTTCGACACGCCAGGCGATTACGAGGTCGGCGTCGACATCCGTCCCGGGCGCTATGTGGCCACCATCAAGGATGACGGCCAGGCCAATTTCGCTTTCGCCTCCTCACACGGCCGAATCATGCTGAGCAACGCCTACGGGGAGGACACCTGGACCGGCGACTTGTTGGAGGGCGAATGGCTGCAGATCACGGCCGACTCGAAGGGTGGGCCGTTCGTCCTCACCTTCACTCCCGTGGAGCGGAGCTTGGAGGCCGGCCCGGCGTTCCAACTCACCAGTGGCCACTGGTTTGTGGGGAAGGACATCCCCGCGGGTAAGTACCAGCTAACCGTGCCGGGCGACCAGTGCGGGATCATCTATTTCTTCGACGGGGACAACGTGGAACTCGCCTCTGCCGAGGTCGAGGGCGCGGCCCTGGACGAGGGCGCCTGCATGGGCGAGGACTCCGTGACTGTCACACTGAAGGACGGCTACAAGGTCTCAGTCATCACACCTTTGTTCTACTTCAACGCGGTCTGACCCGCCAGTCGCCTACGGGCGTTCTGCGATGGACGGGTGACCGACGGCTGTCGTAACTGGCCGTCACCAGCGGTGTCAGTGGCGGCCTGAGGCGGGGCGGGCAACCCGCGGAGCGGCCGTTTGGAAGCGGTCGCCATGACAAGGTGACTGTCAGCCGTGCGAGCAGTGCCAGCCCCGGACGGAAGGGCCACTGTCGGTTGCGTATAACCTGGTTGAGAAGAGTGCGCCAATGAGCAAGTGATTGGGGGGTCAGTGGCGGAGACGAGGACGGGCCGCGTGCTGCGTTGGATGGCGGCGGCGGTGTCTTTCGGTTCGTTAGCGACGATTGGCGCGGTAGCTGTGGTCTATGGGTCGGGTCTGCCGCAGGCGTTGTGGTGGCTGGTGTTCGGGTTGGCGAGCGCGTTGGGTGTGGTCTTGTGGCGGCTCGCCGGGCGACGGGTCCTGACTGCCTGGCGGAAGTTGGGGCTGCCCAAGTGGGTGCTCCCGGCGGGGTTGTTCAGCGGTTTCTTGGCAGTCAAGCTGATGATGGTTTTCAGTTGGCAGACCGAACAGTGGTCAGATTTCTTGATCATCTGGCGGGCAGCGGAGTCAATAGCGGTTGGTGATTACAGCTTCAGCCAGGAAGCGTATTGGGTGTTTTTCGCCTATCAGACGCCGTTCGCCATTTATGAGGCGGTCATGCTGAAGCTCTTTGGCGGATCCTGGGTTCCGCTGCTGGCGGTGAACGCGCTGGCCATGGCGGGCGTGAATCTGTTGACCTTTTTGTTCGCCCGCCGGCTGACGGGGTCCGCGGTGGCAGGACTGGCGATTATGGGTGCTGGCGCTGTCTGGTGGGATGGCCTTGCAGATTGGCAACCTGGCCCGCCCGGCGGCGTTGGTCCTGGGCCCGGTGATCGCTCGCCGCCGGGGGCAGGGCTGGGCCCGTTTGGGTATGGCAGGGGCCGTGGTGGCGGTCGGATTGGCGACTTACGGTTTGGCGGGGGCGGTGGCCGATGCCGCCGTCAAGGCTTCCGGTGTAAACCCGGCCGGGGTGAGCAACAATTTGCCAGAGTGGAAGTTCGTGATCGGGTTGTCTTTCCACGGCGGGGTCAACCGGCCGGCTGAGGCGCTTGGCTTTCATGGCCCGGTGGCGCCCCCTGATGCCCGCCAGCGGGCGCGGGCCATGCTTGAAGACAATTTGGCGGCATTGCCGGACCGTTGGCGCCAGATTGTTGTGCGGCAGCTACGAGTCTTATGGGCCCAGAATGACACGGCCGCTTTTCAGTTCTGGCCTGCGATCAAGGGTGAAGGTCACGAGGTGCCTGATCGTCACAAGTTCACTGTGGCGCATTATTCGGTGTTGTTTGAGCGGGGCCTGTTCGTGCCGGTGGTGCTGGCGGCGGCGTTGGGTGTGGCGCTGATAAGCCGCGGCCGCCGCTGGAATGAAGTGGCGCTGTTCTTGGGCCTATTGGTGGCGGCTTACGCGGCAGCTCACCTAGCTATTGAAGTGCAGCCGCGGTACCGCTACCCGGTGATGCCCGCCATCTTCGCTTTGACTTCCCCACTGTGGGCTGGGTTGACCCGGGACCGGGCCCGGCAGGACTTGTGAAGTGCCAGGGCCAGTTGCCTATAACCTGGATTGGACAACTCGTTCCCCAACCGGCCGGCGCCCCAGCGGGCCTGCCAGCCGGGGCTCCATCAGACTGGCTCAACTGAAAGGTGACAATTGAGCGCTCACTCCGGAACTAAGGCGATCCTCGCGGCTCTCAGCGCCAACCTGGGAATCGCGGTCACGAAGTTCGTCGCGTTCGCGCTGACTGGCTCCAGTTCAATGCTGGCGGAATCGGTCCACTCCGTGGCCGATTCAGGCAACCAGGTGTTGCTTCTGTGGGGCGGAAAGGAGGCCAAGCGCCGGCCCGATGCCAAACATCCCTTCGGCTACGGCCGGGGCCGGTACTTCTGGTCATTCATCGTGGCGCTGGTGCTGTTTTCGCTTGGCGGGCTGTTTGCCCTCTATGAAGCCTATGAGAAACTCAAGAACCCTGAGCCGATCGAATCCTGGCGCTGGGTCCCGGTTGCAGTGGTGGTGGCGGCGATCATCATGGAGTCATTCTCTTTGCGCACCGCGATCCGAGAGGCCAGACCGTCCAAAGGTAAACAAGGCTGGTTCAGATTCATCCGCAATTCCAAATCCCCGGAATTGCCTGTGGTGCTGTTGGAAGACACGGCGGCGTTGCTCGGCTTGGTGTTCGCTGGCGCCGGCATTGGCCTGACGCTGATCACTAAAGATGGCCGCTGGGACGGTGCTGGGTCGGCTGCCATTGGTCTGCTGCTGGTGCTGGTCGCCGCCATCCTGGCGGTGGAAATGAAATCGCTCCTGCTGGGTGAATCGGCTGTCCCGGAGCACTTGGAGGCGGTCCAAGAAGCTTTGGTGGGACAAGGGATCGCCTCGGTCATTCACCTCCGGGTGATGCATCTTGGCCCGGAAGAGATCCTGGTAGCGGCCAAAGTTGAGCCTGAGCCTGGGTTGAACATGGAGCAACTGGCGGAGGCCATCAACGCCGCCGAGGCGCGCTCCCGCGCCGCCGTCCCGTTGCAGCAGACCATCTACATTGAACCCGATCTGCGGGTCGCCGCCTCCGCCCCGGAAGAAGACGCCTGACGTTCTTCGCGCCCAACGGGACAACTCTTACGATGCCGTGTGGGCGGCATCGGGCACCACTTGGGGAGGCCTTCACACCCCTGGGCGGCGGCCTTCGCGGAAGTCTTGGGGGCTGACCAAGGTGATGAGCGTGGACTCAGGGCGCCGGGCGAACCGGATCGGCGCGTATGGTGATGTGCCCAGGCCGGCCGAGACGTGGATGTAGGCTTTGGAATCCGGCCAGGGATGCAGGCCGGCGGCCAAGCGCGGAGGAAGATCCGAGTTGGATACTAGAGCCCCATAGAAGGGCAAGGCCACCTGGCCGCCGTGGGTGTGTCCGGCCAGGATTAGGCGGGCGCTGTCCGCCACTAGCTGATCGACCGCCGCAAGGTAAGGAGCATGGACCAAACCCAAGACTAGCCCGGCATTAGCGTGCGAGGCCGGGGCCGGCATCTTGTCCCAATCCATGTGCGGGTCGGCCAGTCCAACCAGATCAGTGATTAGTTTGGCCGGTCCCAATTCGAGCGTGGCGCGGGCGTTGTCGAGGTCCTTCCAGCCGGCGCCGGTCAAGACTTGGCGGAAGGCCTGGGTGGGCAGATCGGCTTGGCGGCGCGTGTGATCGCGTGAAGCGCCAAACAGGTAAGCGGTCGGGTTCTTCAGCACCGCCGAATAGTAGTCATTTGATCCCAGCACAAAAGCGCCCGGAAACCTGAAGAGCGGTTCAAGGGCTTCGAGCGCGGTCTCCATCGCGTCGGCGAAGGCGTAGTTGTCCCCAGTTGTCACCACCAGATCGGGTTCAAGGCTGGCCAGCGCCTTGACCCATTCGGTCTTGCGGCGTTGCTTCGCCGTCAAATGCATATCCGAAATATGCAGCACCCTGATGGGCTCCGCTCCGTCCGGCAACAGCGGAACGGTGACGTGGCGCAGGGCGTACCATTGCGCTTCGAGTAGGGCGTATCCGAGGCTAGCGGTGCCGGCCAGCAGTCCGACCTGGAGCAAGCGGTGGGTTTTCACTCGGCTCACCTTACCGGTCGAGTACGGGTCCGGCACCGGTCGGACGCGGGTCTAGCACCGGGCGCGGGTCCGGCACCGCAACGCCGGGCGCCGCTACGCCGCGCGCCGCGCCAAGCGTTCGATGTCCAGCAAATAGACGCCGCGCCCCTCAAGGCGGATCCAACTGCGGGCGATGAAGTCCGCCAAGGCCTTGTTGACGGTTTCGCGGGAGGCGCCAACCAAATGGGCCAGTTCCTCTTGAGTCAACCCGTGGGTGACGTGGACGCCCTCGGCGGTGTTCTCTCCGAAGCGGTCCGCCAGGTCGAGTAGGGCCTTGGCCACCCGTCCGGGTACGTCAGCGAAGATCAGATCTGTCACAGCCTCATTGGTGCGACGCAGGCGGTGTGCCAGTTCCTGGAGCAGGTGTTTTGACGCGGCCGGGTTCTGGTCTAGCCATTCGCCCACCGCCTCATGGCTGAGTTCCAGCAATTGGCTGTCTGTCACCGCGGTGGCGGTGGCTGTGCGTGGGCCTGGGTCAAACAATGTCAGCTCGCCTATGAATTCGCCCTTGCCCAGGACGGCCAACAGGTTCTCGCGGCCGTCGGGTGATCGGCGGCCCAGTTTGATCATGCCGGACTGGATCAGGTAGAGGCGGTCGCCCTCGTCGCCTTCCCAGAACAGCGCGCTGCCTCGCCGCAGGCGCCGGGCCACCATTACGGCGCGCAGGCGTTCGGCCTGGTCCTGATCAATGCCGGCGAACAGACCTGAGGCGGAGATAATGCTGGAATCTTCGGTGAGGTCTGGTTTCGCATTCATCTAGACACCTCATGTCGATGGGTTTGCGGCTGCGGGTATTCGCCGCCCAAAGGCGGCTTGGGACAGTTTAGCCAACTTGGCTAGGCCGTGCTGCTGACTGCAGCTCATGCCTCAGCGGATGGACAAAGTGCGTTGAGCCGACAACCGCCGCAGGCCGGCCGGCGGGCGTGGCAGACCTGGCGTCCCTGGAAGATTAGTTGGTTGCAAAGGTCCACCCACAGCTCGGTGGGGAACAGGCTGGCGATCACCGCCTCAACTTTGCTGGCGTCCTTTTGGCTGGTCCAGCCGAGCCGGCGCGCGAGGCGCCCGACGTGAGTGTCAACGGTAATGCCCGGAATGCCAAAGGCATTGCCCAGTACTACATTGGCGGTCTTGCGACCTACGCCCGGCAGCGAGGTCAGTTCCGCCAGTGTGCGCGGAACCTGGCCAGCGAACCTGTCTGTCAGCGCCGCGCCAATTCCCTTGAGGGAGGCGGCTTTGGTGCGGTAGAGCCCAACTGGGCGGATCAGCTCTTCAATCTGGGCTATGTCCGCTTCGGCATAGGCAGAGGCGCTGGGAAAGGCGGCGAAGAGCCCAGCAGTGACCAGGTTTACTCGCTCGTCGGTGCATTGCGCGGACAGCACAGTGGCGATCAGCAATTCCAGCGGTCCGCGGAAATCGAGTTGGCAGTGGGCATCAGGGAAGGTGGCGGCCAATATCTCGCCAGCCAGCGCTGCTTGGCGCCGGGTGGCGGTGCCCAGGTTCACGGCCGCAGATCCCGCTCGTGGAGCCATTCCAGGATCAGGCGGGAAACCAGCGCGCCGTCTTCCTCCATTGGCAGGTGGCCCAATCCCTTCAGTAGTTCGAACTGATAGTCCTCTCCTCCCAGGTCATCAGCCCGCGCGGCTCGCCAGTGCAAGACCGGATCCGAATCCGATTGGAGTTGTAGTACCGGCACTGGTGAGGGCTTGCGCACCGAGGCCACGAACCGCCCGTGGGCCGCGGTCAGCAGCGGACGGGTGGCCCAGCGGATGACTTGTGCGACTTTCTCTGGTGCGTAGGGCATGCGCATGGCTTCGGTGTACCTGGCGATAGCTACCGCGTCGATCAGGTCTGGGTTGGACACCCAAGTTGTCAGTAGCGCTGACATGAAAGTGGTGTCTGGCAGCATTCGTCGGGCGACACGGGGTGACCGGAGGGCGGCGATCTGCCCCACGCTGCGCGGCGAAACCAGGATCCTCCGTTTGGGTAGCAGCGAGCCGGGGTGGACCGTGGACACTGGTATCAGCGCGTCAAGCGCGGTGGGTGTCCGCGAAACCATGGTCCAGGCCACTTGGCCGCCAATGCCCTGTCCCACTACGACCGCTGAGCGCCGTCCCAAAGCGGTGATCACGCCGGCCACGTCCCCGGCCAGCATTGGGAGCGTGTAGCCTTCTGGAGGTCTGTCGGAAGCTCCACATCCGCGCAGGTCAATCGCCGCGACGCGGTATCCAGCGGAGCTGAGTTGGGTTAGCAGATGACGGCTGGCCCACCAGTGCTGCGGAAGGCTGTGCAAGAGCACTATTAGCCGCGCGCCGTCCGGTCCGGCCGTGGCGGCATGGAACCGCAGGCCGCGCGCGGCCACGAACCGATGCGTCCAAGGGCCATCGATCAGCGCAGCGGTGAAATCGGCGGGAGCGCCGCGCCTTGGGCCAAACAGAGCCAACTAGGCCTCCGTGAGCCCGTCTGGTTTGCCTGGCTGATCGGGTGGAGTGGCCGATGCCGCCGGTTTGGCCCCGGCATTAGGGCGACTGTCGGTCTCTGGGCCGCCTTCCGAAACCGGGTTATCTTCGGTCGGTGGGGCCGGTTCGCCCTTCAGGGTGGCCAGCGAATCCTTAATCATCTGGGTGGTGCGGCCAATCGAGGCAGCCGTCCGCTTGAGGATGGCCTGGCCGCTTACAGCCAGACCGGCTGCCGCTAGAAGCACCGCTCCGGCGGTTATCAAGTAGGCCGCCCACGGCCAGATGCCCAGGGCTATCAGGCCCCAGACCAGCGCCAGAACTAGTAGTGGCACCACGCCAAGGACTCCCACTAGGGCGCAGCCGAGCAGGGCCAGGCCTAACCCCAGGCGAGTACCGTCCTTGGAGAACTGGGCTTTGGCCAGTTCAGCCGTGGTGCGGTACAGGGCACTGATCTGGCTTAGTGCCTCGGAGATGGCGGTGCCGAGTGCGTTCTTGGCCATCTTGAACCCCTATCTTGTGGCCGGAGCCCGTTTGGTTCCCGCGCGCAGCGCATGAACAGGCTCTTAGGAAGGGTACCGTGTCACGACGGATCGCGCTCAGGGAGCGGGCCGTGCCAGGTCACGGCGGACATCCGCGATCTATGCCCAGACATAAAGCAACGGGCGAACAGGTTATCAATCGCGCAATCCAATTGCCGTAACGGATGGAACCCGTCGACATGCCCTTAACGTAGGTTAATACGTGCGTGGGTTCCTGTTCGCCCGCTGTCTTTATGACTCCATTTCTATCACGTCTATTGGGCCTCTGGCAAGGGAAAACGCCAAGAAAAGATGGGATGAAAGTTGGTTCGGGAAAAGGCCATACACTGCCATTCAAGCACTCCCGGCCTAGGACCTTCAACTGGCCGATTCTTGCCGCCGCGCGGCGAACCAATGCCAGGTGATCACCAGGCCTGCTCCCACCACCATCGGTCCAACGAAGGCTGCTGCCGCCGTCAGCGCTAGGCGCCGGTTCTCTGAGCGCACCGGGCCGGGCGCCGCGAAACGTACCACTGCCCAACCCCGTTCTTCCGCCAGGCGGCGCAGAGTCCGCGATGGGTTGACGACGGCCGGGTAGCCCACCGATTCAAGCATCGGCAGGTCGGTGATTGAATCTGAGTAGCCGTAGGACTGGGTCAAGTCATAGCCTTCGCGTTGCGCCAGTGCGGTCATTGCCTCAACCTTGGCGGGGCCGTAGTTGAAGAAGTCGGTGCCGCCGGTATAGCGGCCGTCTTTGACTTCCATCCGGGTAGCCAAGCAGTGGTCAGCACCCAGCATGGCGCCAATCGGTTCGACCAGTTCGCGGCTGGACGCAGACACGATCACTACGTCGCGTCCGGCGTCTCGGTGGGACTGGATCAGCTCAGCCGCTTCTTCAAAGACTTGCGGCGCGACTTTGGCCCCTAGCTGCTCACGGGCCAAGTCCGCCAGGCGGGCGGCGTCCCAGCCGGCGATTATCCCGCCCAGCAGGTGGCGCAGGCGCTCGGATTGCGTCTGCCCGGCGGAGCCCAGTTGATATGTGGCTTGGGCGTAGACCGATCTCAGCACTGTGCGGCGGCGGAGCATTCCCTCGGCCAGCAGAGTCGATGTGAGCGCGAGTGTTGAACTGCGGGCGATGATCGTCTTGTCAAGATCAAAGAAGGCGGCCGGTCTTGTGGCGGGTCGGTTGGTCACCTGAGGATTGTGGCAGATGTGAAGGGGCCGCGTCATCCACACGCCTTTTGGTTATGGTTCTGGACGGGCGCGGGATCGGGGGCATCATTTGGCTGTGCCGAACCCAAAGGTGGTCGTGATGACCGAGGACCCCGGCTTGGCCGAAGCAGCTACAGCCGCGATCTGGGAAGCGGGCGCGACGGTCCAGCCGGTGGCCTCACCAGACCAGCTCAGCCAGTTAGCCGTCCGCCCTCGGATGGTCGTTTGCGGGCACGATGTCGACCAGGCGGCCACTGCGGCGCTCGCCCGGTCTTGGCCCGGTTGCGAGATCATCCGGGCCGCGTTGGGAGACCGCGCTTGGGGAGCCAGCGGCTGTCTGGCTTTACCTGAATCGGCGCGCCAGTTAACTCACCTGGTCGAATCGGTTCACCGGCCGGAGAGGGCGGCGAAGCGGGTAGCGCTCATTGGCGCCCATGGTGGTGCTGGCACTAGTTGCCTGGCCGTGGCTCTGGCTGGGCGTCTGCGCGGGCCGGGCGCAACCGTCCGGCTGGCGGGCCTGAACTGCGCTGGGGCCCCAGTCGGTTGCTTGGTTGGTCTTGACCAGATGTCCGGCTGGGCGGAACGCCTGGAACGGGCCTTTGGTCAGGATGGGTTGGGCCAAGACGTGCGGGCCAGCGGGGCATTGTCGCCCCTGGTGGTTGGTGGCGTCGAAATGCTGTGCGGCGGTGCTCCTCCCAGAGACGCACCCGCTTGGCAGATTCGCCGGGTGCTGGAAGTCTGGGAAGAACTGAGCCCCGGCGGCTACACCGTGATGGACTCCGGGCCCGCTGCCTGCGGCGGACTCTGGCGGGTCGCCAGTTGGGCTGACTTGCGGGTAGTCGTTGTCCGGGCCGACCCAGCCGGAGTCCTTTCCCTGAGGGCCGCGGCCGGAGAACTGCGTGAATTGGGAATGGACTTCGCAGTGGCGGTCCGGCTGGTCCGAGGCGGGCTGAGCGTCGCGGAGGTGGCCAACGGGACCGGCGGAGAGGTGATCGCGGTTGGCGAGGAACGGTCCTTCGTGGCCGGGCTGGTGCATGGGCTGACACCCGGGGACCGGTCGAAGGGCAAGCTGGCCATGGCGGCCCAAGAGCTGGCGGTTCTGACTGGCCCGGGAGAACCGGGCCCAGCGCACAGCAGGCTCCGCGCCAGGGCAAACCGACGCCGTCCGGCCGCAGACGGGCAGCTTCCGGCCGGGCGTGGGCGCTTGCCTGGGCAGCGGTCTTCCGCCGCGCGCCGGCGTTCCGCTGTCGGTGAGCGTTCCACTGGGCGCGGGGATTTGCCAGGATTCAACCCGGCGGCCTTCGCTGAGGAATGGTGACTGAATTGCTGGCGCCGGCGGCGTTAACCGCTCTTCTCGAAGACCCCGGAGTGACAGATGTGCTGGTCAACGGCCCTGATGCGGTCTGGATTGACGGCGCGGGTGGACTGCGGCGGGTCGCGGTGCATCTTGGCGATGGCGCGGCAGTACGGTCATTAGCGGTGCGGCTGGCGGCCCAGGGCGGCCGCCGCCTTGATGATTCCTCGCCCATGGTGGATGTTCACCTGCCCGGCGGTGTCCGGATGCATGCGGTGGTGCCGCCAGTGGCGCCGGGTGGCCCTTTGATCTCATTCAGGATCTTTCGCCGCCAAGCCTTGGCCCTGGATGAAATGGCTGCTCAAGGCACGGTCAGCGCCGCCGGCGCGGCGGTCTTGCGGGCTCTGGTTGAGGCGCGGACTAATCTGATGGTGTCCGGGGCGACGGGAGCGGGGAAGACTACTCTGCTGTCCGCGTTGGTGTCACTGGTGTCGCCGGTTGAACGGATTGTGGTGATTGAAGAGGCCCAGGAGATCATCACCAGCCATCCCCATTGCGTCCGCCTGGAGGCGCGTAACTCCAACGCTGAGGGAACTGGGTCAGTCACCTTGACCGACTTGGTCCATGAATCGCTGCGGATGCGGCCGGACCGAATCATTCTGGGCGAATGCCGGGGACGGGAAGTGCGGGAGGTCTTGACGGCTCTGAACACCGGCCACGAGGGCTCCGCTGCGACCATCCACGCCAACTCTTGCCGAGACGTCCCGGCCCGGCTGGTGGCGCTGGGATCTCTAGCGGCGATGGACGGCCGGACCGTGGCGGTTCAAGCCGCCGCGGCGCTGGCTGGTGTGATCCATCTGGAGCGGGCCCAAGGCGGTCCCCGGCGGGTCGCTGAACTGGCGGCCTTTGAACTGATCGAAGGGGATCTGGTGGCCCGCACGGCCCTGACGTTCCGGCCGGATGGGTTGACGGAGGGCCCCGGCTGGCCAGCTCTGGAGCGCCGTTTGGAGCAGGCATGATCCGGGGCGGGCGGCAGGGGCCAGGCGGGGGCCGGCCGGGCTCCGGAGGCCTGTCCGGAGAGGACAGTCGGATTGGTGAGCGTCGCAGGCTCGCGAAAGACGGCTGGGCCGGCAAGAGTGGCGGGGTGGCCAAAGACGGCTGGGACGCAAGAGACGGCCAGGGCAGCAAAGACGGCGAGTTTGCGGCGGGTGGTCTGGAGGCGCTAGCGGAGGCAGTTGAACAAATCAGCGCCCTGGCCAAGGCCGGTTTGACCGGACCCGAACTGTGGCGGCCCTTGCTGGGCCGGCCCGCGGAGGCGGATGACCTGATCGCCTGGGCCCGCCAGCTAGAAGGCACGCCAGCCGGTCCCTATGCGTCCGCCGTGGTGGCGATCCACCGAATAGCGACTCGTGCCGGGGCCTCAACGGCCACGCTGTTGGGCTGTGTCACCGGAGCATTGGCTGAAGCCCAAGAGACCACTGATTCTCTGACGGCGGCCATGGCCGGGCCAAAGTCCTCTGCCCGCCTATTGCAGTTCTTACCGTTGTTGGGCATTGTCCTGGGCAGCGCCATGGGCGCCGAACCGCTCCGGGTCCTATTCGGCGGCGGTGCGGGCACTGTGGCGCTGGTCGCGGGCCTGGGGCTCTTGATAGCGGGCCGGGCCTGGACAGGTGCGTTGATCAGCGCGGCGGCGCGGCCACCCAGCACGGACCCGCTGGCCGCTGCCGTTCTGGCGGCCGCTCTGCGAGCCGGACTGGTCCTGCCCACCGCGCTCACAGAAGTTGGAATGGCCTGGCCCGGCGGCCTTGGCGGGGCCTTGGAAGCTGTCGGCAGAGCCTTGGCGGCGGGGCAAAGCTGGGATGAGGCCTGGGCAGCCGCCGGCGTGAGGGCCGGACGGCAACCGAGAAGCGGGCTGGCCAACGGATCCCCGGCCAATGGCCCGCCGGCCGCCGGGGCGGCCTCTGGGCGGCGGCCGGCCGTAACGGCGTTCTTGGAGAATCTGCGCCGGGCCCTGGCGCCGGTTTGGCAATCCGGCGCTGAGGCGGGTCCCTTGCTGGAAGGAGTCAGCCAGCGGGCCGCGCGGGCTGAGCGCCGCCGGGGCGGCCAGGCCGCTGGACGCCTGGGGGTCCACTTGATGGCGCCACTAGGCCTCTGTTTCCTGCCTGCGTTCATAGCCCTTGGCCTGGTGCCGGTGGTGCTGTCGTTTGCTGGCGAGTTGCTCCCGGGGTTGTAAAACTGCTGTCCACAGGCCCTTTGTTTCTGGCCAGCAGGGAGCTGCGCGGGGGTGTTGGCTGGACAGACAGTTGGATCTATCCGGAAAGGCAACAACAAATGAAACGCAAGCTCTTCAACTCTGGAGGCCAGATTGGGCAGGTCTCAAGGGACCGATACGCGGTCCCGAACCTGCTAGCTGATGACTTAGAAGCTGGCGGCGTAACGGCTGAATACGCCATCGCCATTCTGACCGCGGCCGGGTTCGCCGGATTGCTTCTGGCTATCCTGCAATCTGATGCTGTCCGGGGTTGGCTGCTGGGAATCGTCGAGCGGGCCTTGGGCTAGTGGACAAGGCAAGTGACCGTGGTGCCATCACCGTTGAGCTGGCTTTGGCCTTGCCAGCGGTGATGGTCCTGCTGGCGGTGCTGCTAACGGCCGGGGCGGCCACGGTGTCCAAAGTCTCCCTGGCCGGAGCGGCTAGGGCTGGGGCCAGGGCGGCGGCGCTGGGCGAGGATGATTCGGCCGTCAGGGCGGCCGCGGAGGCTGTTGGCGGGAGTCCGTTGGTGGTTGGTGTTGTCCGCGGTGGCGGCTTGGTCCGGGTGACTTGCGGTCGCCAACTAGCGGTACCTCCGTTCGGATCACGGCTGGCCAACGTCGAGGCGGTGGCCATGTGTGAACCGGCGCGCGGCTGTGGCTAGGGTTGACTGTCCCCTGGAGGAGCAAGGTTCTGGCACGGTGCTTGTGGTGGGCATGGTTGGCGCTTTAGCGGCCATGTTGGTGGCCCTGACGGTGGTGTCCAGTAGCGTGCTGGTCCAGCAACGGGTCGCGACCGCAGCGGACCTGGCCAGCTTGGCCGGTGCCCAGACGCTGATTGATGGGCAAGGTTTGGCGGCGGCCTGTGAGGCTGCGGCTGATGTGGCCCAGCTGGGCGGGGCCAGTTTGACGGTCTGCCGCCAGTCCGGGCTAGATGGGCTGGCCGTCACTTGTTCAATCGCGGTTGATTTGCCTGTGATTGGGCGCCGTGCCGCCAACGCCTCCGCCACCGCTGGGCCGCCCTGATGCGGCGCTGTCCAATAGGCCCCTCCAAGGCCCTGACCCAGGCAAGCGAAGTTCATCGGACCCGGATTCCTGAGATTGCGGCGGTCAGGTGCGGATTGCCATGGCGGCACAGGTCGGCGCGACACGCCGCTGCTTACAGCCCCCAACACCAGCGACGCTAACCTACCAACGTGGACTACCCCAGGGTCGTTTCCCTCGTGGCACTCATTGCGGCGCTGTTTGTGGGCGTCGCCGGGTGCGATGCCGGGAATGGTACTTCGTCAACCAGCGCACCTTCGCCTTCGCCAAGCCCAAATGATCCTTTGGCGGATCAAGACAACGACTTGGTTGGGGACGAACCCGGCGAGCCGCTTGTCCACCAGACTGGGCAAGAGCCAACAACTGTAACCATTGAACGGCCAGAAGGGGCGCAGGCCGTCCGTTTTATCGTCACGTGTGTTCCCGAGTCCTACTTCACGGTGACAATGGGTGTCTGGTACAGCGGCTACTGCGGTGAATCGATCCGCCATTCCGGCGATCTTCCCTTTGAACCGGAAACGGCCGTTGGCGAACAACTTGAAGTCACCCTCGACATCTCACCGGGCGTCACCTACTGGCTGCTCGGCCTTCCAGTCGAATGAAAACAAACAGGCTGTCGCGGAGTGTGTGGGCTGCTTGTTTGCCGGCTTGTCTCTGGCTCCTTGCGCAATCCTCAGGCCGGCGTATCCGGCCCAGAGGACGCCGTTCCCGCCTGTCGCAGTGCCGTGACCAGCGCCAAGGCGCCGGCCTTGGACAGAGTCTGGTTCCCATTGCCGCACTTGGGTGATTGGACGCAAGACGGACAACCGTCATCGCAGGGGCAGGCTGCGAGGAGGGCGTGGACGGCATCGAGCAATTGGATGCGGCGGTGGTAGGCGCGCTCAGCGAATCCGGCTCCGCCAGGCACTGAATCGTGAATGAAGATCGTCGCCTCGCCGGTGTCAGCGTGGACGGCCGTTGACAGGCCGCCCAAGTCCCACCGGTCACAGGTGGCGAGTAACGGCAGAAGGCCAATCGCGGCGTGTTCGGCGGCGTGCAGGGCGCCGGGCAAGCCGGCGGCGTCAAAGCCGGCCTCCTTGATGGTCCCCGCCGGGATGGTGATCCAGGTGGCGGCGGTCCGCAGATGGGATCGCGGCATGTCGAGGCGTTGAGTGTCGATCCGTTCCAGGCCCGGAACGCGCAAGCGCATGAACCCGGTCACTTGGGAGGTCACGTCGACCATGCCAAAGTGCCAGTCCGCTAACGCCCCCGGAGCGGAGGAGAACTCGTCAATCACCTGGACGGTCGATTGGTGTAGGGGCATGGTGCGGTAGCGCGGCTGGGCCGGATCGACCATGGCTAGCCCGCCATCCAAGTCCAGGGCGGACACGAGGAAGGTGTCGCCCTGGTGGACGTAGACTGCGCCAGGATGGACTAAGGCCGGCGCGCTGGCGGAATCGACAGTGCCCAGAATGCGCCCGGTTGGATTCTCGATGACTTGGACGGTGCCGCCGCCGGAATCGCGCAAGCCGGTGAGATCGGTGGCTCGCTCCGGCAGGATCCAGAACCAGCGCCGCCCCCGCTGGCGGACGGCGCCGGTCTGGGCCAACGCGTCCATGACCTGCGCCGCTGTCCGGTCCAGCAGCGGCAGCTCGGAAGCATCAATGGGCCATTCGGCGGCCGCCGCCGCCAAGTGCGGCGCTGCCACATAGGGGTTGGACGGGTCGAACACGGCAGCCTCCAGGGGCGCGCCAAGTACCGCCTCGGGGTGTGCTACCAAGTAAGAATCGAGCGGGTCGGTCCCGGCGACCCAGACCGCCAGTCCGTCCCCGCCTGCGCGGCCGGCGCGGCCGGCTTGTTGGGTCAGGGCGACCCGGGTACCCGGCCAGCCGGCCGTGATCACGGCATCAAGGCCGGCTATGTCAATTCCCAGCTCCAGCGCGGTGGTAGAGACCAGGCCCAGGAGTGCTCCGCTGCGCAAGCGGCCTTCTAGCGCGCGGCGCTCTTCGGGAAGGTAGCCGCCACGATAAGTGGCCACCCGGGCGGCGAGTGGCTGGCCCAGAGTCTGACGGGTCGTACTGGCGACAGCCTCGGCCGAATAGCGTGAGCGGACAAAGACCAGTGCCCGGGCACCAAGGTCAACCAAGTTGGCGAGTAGCTGGGAGGCCTCAGCGGGCGCTGAGCGGCGGGACACCGGCCCGACCGGCGGGTCCGCGGGGCCCGCAGCGCCGCCCAAGGCCAGAGCGGGAACAGCGGAAGGTCCGGAGCCCTGGACGGCGGGGCTTGGTAGGTCTTCGCTGGAACCGTCAAAGGCGGATGGACGCCACAGTACGAAGGTGCGCTCGCCGTGGGCGGAGGTGTCCTCGCGGATCGCGGTCACCATCCCCGGATCTTCGCCAATCAGCCGGGCGAAGGTCAATTCTGGGTCGCTGACCGTGGCGGATGCGGCCAGAAATATCGGGTCCGCGCCATAGTGCCGCGCCAGGCGCCGCAGGCGCCGCATCACCCAGGCGACGTGCGCGCCCATAACGCCTCGGTAGGCATGCAGTTCATCGACCAAGACATACTGGAGTCCTCGCAAGAACCCGGCCCACCGGGTGTGCCCTGGCAGGAATGCGAAGTGCAGGAAATCCGGGTTGGTAAGAATGGCGTCCGCTTTGGAGGCGAGGAAACGGCGCAAATCCCCGGGAGTGTCGCCGTCGCAAGTAGAGACTTCTAAGCCGGTCGTCTCACCGGCCCGGAATAACGCCCGGAGCGAGGCCATCTGGTCCGCTGCGAGTGCTTTGGTCGGAGCGATGTACAGGGCGGAAGCTCGCGAGTGGACTTCCGCGATCCGCCCCAATTCGTAGGGCCGGTCCAAGGCCGCCAGCGCCGGCGCCCATAAGGCTAGGGACTTGCCGGATCCGGTGCCGGTGGCGATCACGCAGTGGCCTTGGCGGCCTGCCGTCATGGCCTCCGATTGATGGCGCCAAGGCTGGATCACGCCAAGTTGGCCGTAGCCCTCGCGGACCCAATCCGGCACCCAACCTGGCCAGTCGGCCAGAACGCCGGGTCGCGGCGGCGTCACCTTTACATGAGTGACGCACTCAGAGCGAGCGGCGGGCTCGCCCAGCGCCGCGACCAGGCGGTTCACGTGACTATGGTGCCTGGCGATGGGGCCACCGCACCAGTCGGTTCGCTGACTACTTAATGGCGTTCTGGACCACGACGGCCGGATCAAGCAGCGACGCGACGAAGGAAACGTACCAATCGCCACCGGCGCCCTTGACGGCACTGACGCCCACCAGATCCTTCAAATCAGGTAGGCGCGTGATTCCGTCGAGGGAAGAGCCCTTCAGGTCCACACCCAATTCCTCAGCACAGAGTTCTTGGCCGTCCTCGCCCTGCTGGTAGGAGAAGCAACCGTTCTTATAGCCGAAGGTTGTCTTGGTAGACCCTGGCGAGGAGAATTCGCCCTCGACCATGCCCTTGGAGGGAACCGAGACCGATGCCGTGATGTTCTCAGCCTGGCCAGGTCCATCCGTTTGGTTGGCTTTGAGAGTCCAGGTCTTCTCGTCATTTTGGGTCAAGTCGGCGACCAATCCGCCCGCGATATCCGGAACCGTCAGGGTCCAGGTGTCTCCGGACCTCTCTACGGTGGCTGCGTCATCGCCAAAGGTGATCGCATCAAGGATCAGGCGGACGTGACTTCCCACTTTGGAACCGGCTGAGACTTTGACGTCTCCCAGAACCTCAGCCAGATCAGGTGAGCCCAGGTCGTCTGGGTCGAACACAGCCGGTCCGTAGACGGCGACGAGGCGTGACTCCGCTACCGGCAGGACCTTGGCCAGCTCTCTGATGTCCTGCTTGTCGAAAGCGGTCCGGATCCCTTCGACAAAGTTGGCCGCCGCCTCCGCGGGCTTGGACGCGCCCTTCATCTCGCCGTCCGGGATTGGGTCACCCAGATCAGCGTTGGATTTTCCGCTGGACTCATAGAGATACTGGGCCACAGTCATTGATGGCGAGCTGAACCAGCGGCCGTCTTCCTTGACCGTGACTACGAACAGGTCCTCCAACTCGACCATTTTGACCAGGTCCGATATTTCCTTTGTGACTGGGAAGAACGCGTCGAGTTCGTCCCTGATTTCTTCCCGGGTCAGGGAGTCATCGAATTGCAGATCTAGCTGATCACCCGTAGACGCTTCCCAGCCAAGAGCGAGGCCCTCCGTGAGGCCGGACAGGGAACTGCCGTTGATGCTGACCAGCTCAACAGCGGCGTCCGCCAGCTTGTCGATATCCGCGTCAAGCGTGACGGTTCCGCCAGTGACGGCCGTCCGGTCAACGCCTTCAGCGATGGCCTCGCTAGCGAATTCGAGTCCGTTCAACTCAACGGACATGGCGTCACGGGCGGCCTCTAGGGCCTCATTGGTCTTCTTCTGGTCGGCGCTCATGGCGCCTGGGTTTTCGATGGCCTCCATGTACGGATCAATCAGATCCTGCTCTGACGGCGCGATCCGGGCCGTGATTTTGGCGAGGTCGAGGCTTGACAACTCGGTCAAGAACGCCTCGGCCGCGTCTTCGGGGCTGCCTGCTCCACCGTTGCCGCGTAGGGCCAGGAGCGCCCCGGCACCCCCAGCGGCGATCGCCAAGGCGGCGCCCACGGATACGGCGACGAGCACACCGCGCCGCTTAGGCTTGGGCCCGTCAGGGCCGCTCAGCGTCTGGGCTTCTTCCGTCTGAGGCAGATCCGCCGTTGGGTAGTAGTTTCCGTCTGAGGCCAAATATGTACCGGCATCCGCTTGGCCGTCATTGACGTTGTTCGGCTCGGTTCCGACCGGCTGCGTGGGCGTCCAATCGCTTGGCTGGGTCGGCGGGGTCCAGCCCTGCAATCGCTCAGTTGGGCTGTCGCCGTTCGCTGCGCTGGATTGCTCGCCTGGCGCAGTGAAAGGGCTACCCGCTGCGGTAGATCCGCTGGTCGGGCTGGTTGCCGCTGGGTCAGACCAAAGGCTCTGGCCGTCGCTTGGCGCCGGATTGGGGTTGGCCAATCCGTCCGGATCGCTTCCCGGGACTGGGTTGTCAGCTGGGGACGGACCCGAGGGCTGCGATGGAGGGGTAGTCATGGTGACCTCCTGAAATAACTAATGAACTTCTTAAGTCTGGTGGTTGGGTAGCCCAAACAGCAAGCCCCATACCGCGGAAGACCGCCATTGTGACCACATCTTGACCAGACCGTCGCCGTCTTGACGCTCAGCGCGGGTGCTGCGCGCCGCCGCGGGCGGCGGGCCGTCCACAGGGGCGTTAGGCTCAGGACAAACACTGTCTTGGGTCTGACGGTGGTTGTGTGCCATGGTCTTGGGCCCGCGAAGCGAGGTAAGGATAATGAGAACAGCTATTGTGACGGGTGCTTCGAGCGGGATTGGCGAAGCTTCAGCACGGGCATTGGCGGGCGATGGCTGGCGGGTGATCTGTGTCGCGCGGCGCGTTGAGCGGGTTGAGCGTCTGGCCGGGGAACTGGGCAATGGTGCCGCGGGTTTGCGGCTGGACGTGACTGATCAAGATTCAGTTGACCAGTTCGTCGCCCAGGTGGACCGCTGTGATCTATTGGTCAACAACGCCGGCGGGGCCAAGGGAACCACGGCGATAGCCGATTCGGACCCGGCCGAATGGGAATGGATGTTCCAGACCAATGTGCTGGGCACCGTGCGGGTAACCAAAGCGTTACTGCCGAAGCTGCTGGCCGCGGCCGCCGGCTTGGTGATTAACGTGGTGTCCATAGCGGGGCATTATCCCTACCCCGGCGGCGCCGGCTATAACGCCGCCAAGTTCGGGGAGCGGGCCCTGACCAGTGTCTTGCGCCAGGAGTTGGCGGGCACGCCGGTGCGGGTCACGGAGCTTGATCCAGGCTTGGTGGTGACGGAGTTTTCGCTGGTCAGATTCGGTTGGGACCAGGCCGCCGCGGACGCCGTTTACGAAGGCGTAGAGCCGCTTTCCGCCGCCGATGCCGCCGAGGCAGTCAGGTGGATAGCCGCCCAGCCGCCGCACGTCAACATAGACAGCCTGACCATCGCGGCCAGGGATCAGATTGGGCCGCGGAAGGTCCCCCAAACTAGGCGGTAGGCGGGCGGGGGCGGTTTTGGGGTACGGTCATGGGCCGTAGCCTGTTCGTTTAGGGACGTTGATCTGTCGCTTTGTCAGGAGGGGAAAGTGGAGTCAGCCAAGAAACTGGTGATTGTGGAATCACCGACCAAGGCCAGGACCATTGGGCGCTACTTGGGGAAGGACTACCAGGTGGAGGCGTCCGTGGGGCACATCCGTGACTTGCCGCAGCCTTCGGAGCTTCCTGCGGAGATGAAGAAGGGACCTTACGGACGCTTCGCGGTCAACGTTGACGACGGCTTTGAGCCTTACTACGTTGTCGAATCCGACAAGCGGAAGAAGGTCGCCGAACTGCGCAAGGCACTCAAAGACGCGGACGAACTCTATCTGGCGACAGACGAAGACCGCGAAGGTGAGGCGATAGCTTGGCACCTTCTTCAGGTGCTCAAGCCGAAAGTGCCGGTCAAGCGGATGGTCTTCCATGAGATCACCAAAGAAGCGATCAACCAGGCCGTTTCCCATCCCCGCGAGGTTGACTTGCATTTGGTTGACGCCCAGGAGACCCGGCGGATCTTGGACCGCCTCTATGGCTATGAGGTCTCTCCGGTGCTGTGGCGCAAGGTCCGGGCCGGCCTGTCGGCCGGACGGGTCCAGTCGGTGGCCACCCGGATGGTGGTTGAACGTGAACGTGAACGGATGGCCTTCAGCGCCGCCGATTACTGGGACATTCAGGCCACTTTCGCTGCGGAGGGACACTCCTTTGGCGCGGTGTTGAGCGCTGTTGACGCTCGCCGCGTCGCCACCGGCAAGGATTTCTCTGATTCGGGGGAGTTGACCGGCAAGGATTTGGTGCAGCTTGATGAGTCAGCCGCCCGTCGGCTGGCTGAGGCTCTGGGACAGACCCAATTCGCCGTTTCGGACTTGACTGAGAAACCTTACAAGCGGCGTCCCGCAGCGCCTTTCACCACCTCAACCCTGCAGCAAGAGGCCTCGCGCAAGCTCCGGATGAACTCACGCCACGCCATGCGGGTGGCCCAGCGGCTCTACGAAAACGGGCACATCACCTACATGCGAACCGATTCGACCAATCTGTCGGATCAGGCGATCGCGGCCGCTCGGCGTCAGGCGAGCGAACTCTACGGCCCAGACAGTGTTCCGGCAGCGCCGCGGCACTACGCCACCAAGTCGAAGAACGCCAGCGAAGCGCATGAGGCCATCCGGCCGTCCGGCGATCATTTCGCAACCCCGGATTCGCTGGCCGGGAAGCTGACCAACGAAGAGCTGAAACTCTATGACCTGATTTGGAAGCGGACCGTGGCGTCGCAGATGAATGATGCCACGGGTCAGACAGTCTCGGTCCGGTTGACTGGCCAGGCGGCCAACGGCCAGACCGCGACTTTCAGCGCCTCGGGCACCGTCATCACGCACCGGGGATTCCTGGCCGCCTATGAGGAAGGTCGGGATCAGGCACGGTATGAGGATACGGCCAAGGCCGAGACCCGTTTGCCGGCGCTGGCTCAGGGCCAAGAAGTTGACACCCTGGCTCTTGACCCGCAGGGTCATCAGACCACGCCGCCGCCTCGTTACACTGAGGCGTCGCTGGTGGCGGCCTTGGAGAAGCGTGGCATTGGACGTCCGTCAACCTACGCCGCCACCGTTTCGGTGATTGAGGACCGCGGCTATGTTGAACGGCGGGGCATGGCGCTGGTGCCGACCTGGCTGGCCTTCGCGGTCACCCGTCTACTGGAACAGAACTTCGCTGACCTTGTCGATTACGATTTCACAGCCGCCATGGAAAATGACCTTGATGAGATCGCAGCCGGCCGGACGGACCGAGCGCGGTGGCTAGGCGAGTTCTACTTTGGTGCTCCAGGTACGGAGCCCGGGCAGGCGGCATCGGCGGAAGGCACGGCCGGGTCACTGAAGGAAGTTGGGCTGAAACGGCTAGTTGAAGGCCAGGGCGACATTGACGCCCGGGAGATCAACACGGTTCCGCTGGGGGAGGGCATTGTCCTGCGGGTTGGCCGCTACGGGCCGTATCTTGAGGTCCAGAATGGTCAGGAGGCCGGCGAGGCCCGCAGGGTGAACGTGCCCGGCGAGTTGGCGCCAGATGAATTGACTCTGGCCAAGGCCCGCGAACTGCTTGAAGCTCCGGCGGATCAGAGCCGCGAACTTGGCAAAGATCCGGCCACGGGCTGGGTGGTGCTGGTCAAGAATGGCCGTTTTGGCCCTTATGTTACTGAGGTTGCGGAGGAAGCGGATGGTGGCGGGAAGGTTCCCAAGCCGCGCAACGCGTCGCTGTTCAAGTCAATGTCTCCAGACACCGTCACGCTTGAGGATGCCCTGCGGTTGATGTCGCTGCCGCGGATGGTCGGCACCAACACCGACGGCACGGAAATCACGGCTCAGAACGGGCGTTACGGTCCCTACATTAAATGCGGAACGGATTCGCGTTCGCTGCCCAGCGAAGAGGATCTGTTCGCCATCACCGAGGAACAGGCCCGGGCCATACTCGCCCAGCCTAAGCAGCGGCGGGGAGCTGCTGCTGCCGCTCCCATGCGGGAACTGGGCACAGACCCGGGCTCTGGAAAGCCCGTGGTGGTCAAGGATGGGCGCTACGGGCCGTATGTTACGGATGGTGAAACCAATGCCACGCTGCGCAAAGATGATGATCCGGAGACTGTCACCCTGGAGCGCGCCGCTCAACTGCTGCAGGAGAAACGGGACCGTGGCCCGGCCAAGCGTCCTCGCCGTGCGCCGGCTAAGAAGGCCGCCACGAAGGCCGCCAAGAAGCCGGCCAAAGGTAAATAGGCTGGTGGGACGGCTAGACGCTAGGCCCGCTGGTGGCCCCGCTGGCACTGGCTCGGATGAAGACGGCTGAGCTTTGTTTGACTTAGTGTTTTACGCTCCTCGTATCCCGACCAATACGGGCAACGCGATCCGATTGGCGGCGGTTACGGGCGTTCGCTTACATCTGGTTGAACCGCTTGGCTTCGAGTTGACTGACACCAAGTTGCGCCGTAGCGGCCTTGACTACCATGACCTGGCCGATCTCCGAACCCACCCCGATCTGGAGGCGGCCTTCGCGGCCGTGGACCCCGGAGCCCGCGTCTTCGCCTTCACTACTCATGCCACAGCCAATTACGCGGATATCTCCTATCAGCCGGGCGATGTGCTCCTGTTTGGTCCCGAACCCGATGGCTTGCCCAACGAGGTCAAGACTCATCCAAGGGTGACTTCTCAAGTTCGCATTCCTATGCTGCCTGCGCGGCGTTCCCTCAATCTAGCTAACTCGGCCGCCATTGCTGTCTATGAGGCCTGGCGCCAGTTGGGTTTTGAGGCTGGCCAGTGACGGGCGGCAAGGCGGCGAGGCGGCGCTGGGTGGTCGACGTCCTGACGGTCATCGTGTCCGTAGCAAGCTTGAAGGTCTGGGCTTCCCTCAGCGCGTGGCGACTTGACGCCCCCCCCCCCCCCCCGTTACAGTCGCTCTTGCAGTACCGGGGCGAAGGTGGCCCGCAGCGGCGGCCTAACTCCGAATTCAATCAGGATCCAAGAAAGGGAAGAATCAATGACAACGACGTACGAGCGCCCGTTGGCGACCATCGTCACTGAAGGAGCGGATACCCAAGACGAATGGATTTGGGGCCTTGTGGCCGCAGCGGTCGCTCTCTTCGGCGGCGTTGCGCTCGCGTGCCGGGCGATCTGTTGGGGGACCCCGAAATCGTGCAAGACCACGTGGTACGGAGCTCTTGACGTAGTCTGCAAGTAAGGACCGGCAGCTATACGGTGTGTGCCCGTAGATCCTGGCGATTTACGGGCACACACGGTCCGGCGACTGGCGGAGGGTTGATAAGGTGACTGGTCTATCACAGAGGTTCCATGAGGTTGGTCGCGCCATGACGGACAAGCGCTACTATCTGCATGACTCTATCCGATTGGCTGACGGAGTGGTTCTGGGGGAAGAGTTCCTCGAAGACAAAGCTACCGGTGCGCAAGTGGCGCTGAATTCGATGGGGCGCAGGGTCGTTGAACTGATTTCGGAGGTCGGGGAGGTTCCGCTGTCTGCTGTTGCCGAGTATCTCACGCAGACAGCCGATGTCGACTTGAGGACGGCCGAGGATGACTCCCTGCAGCTTGTTGCCTCTCTTGACGCCGCGGGTGTGATTCAAGTCACCGGTGCTGATTCGGTCTTCGTCGGTGTCATTGACGCAGTGAAGACCCGCGGACTGAGCCTTGCCACGTTCGACGTGGTGCGATTGGCTCGAGGGGGACGGCGCCGGCGTTACAAGCCAACGGCTGTCGGCTTGGCTCGCGCAGTGATCAGATCACAAGGTGTGGTGGCCGTTCTTGGGCTCTTGGTCTGTGTGGTTCTGGGAGTAGTGATGGGCTTCGTTTACGGCGCCACCGACTTCCTGAATCTCAAGACGGTGGAAACACTGGCCATCGCGCCGGCTGTGATTGGCCTGACTCATGTGGCGGTGCTGTTCGTTCACGAATATGCTCATCTGGTCGGCGCGAGAACTCTGGGGCTAGCGCCGAGGTTCGTGGTTTCGGAAGGAAGAAGTCTGGGGATACGAAGAGAGGCAGGGGGAAGAGCAGCCAACGCTTTTGTGGCGGTGGCCGGACCCCTCGCGGCCGCAGGCACGGCAATGATTGCGGTGGTTCTCGTGCAGACATGGCATGCAGGTTTTTGGCTGACTGATCCCTGGGGCATGGCCAGTTCCTGCTTGGCCTTCTACGCGTTGGGCCATCTGGCGTGCTTACTGCCCATCGCGGGCGACGGCAAGAACCTGCTCCGGAGCATCGGGGGCCCAGGCGCAGACCGTGCGGCGGCCGAGTCGAGTAAGGTTTGAGGAATGTCTCTTCGGGTCGAGCAAATCAAGGTGTCCTACCCGGACCGGGTGATTGGGCCGGTGGATTTCGAAGTTCCAGATGGTGATCTAATGTGTCTGCTCGGGCCGAATGGAGCGGGCAAGACGTCTATCCTGAAAGCAATCTTGGGATTGACCAGAGCCGAAGGGTTGGTCGAGCTAAATGGCTCTATGCACAGGCCGGGAGCGATTGCGGTAAGACGGAGTGCCTCTTGGGCTTCCGATTCGCCCGACGCTATTCCCGCTACGTTGACGGCGCTTGAACTGATTAGGTTTCACGCCTGGTGCGGAAGATGTGGCGTGTTGGCGGAAAAGGCCGCCGTGGGACGGGCTTTGGAGATCGCGGAGCGTCTGTCTTTGGACGCCCAGGACAGGCGGCTGATCGGCACGTTCAGCATGGGGATGAAGAAAAAGCTACAACTGATCTGCTGCCTGATGCGACGGCCTGCGGTGGTCATTGTGGACGAGCCTAGGAATAGCCTCGACCCGGTAACCGCGGATGAGGTGGCAAGTCTGTTACGTGAAGAGCGCAACAATGGTTCTATGGTCATCGCGGCCACGCATGACCTGGATTTCGCGGAGCGGGAGTCTACTTCCGTGGTTGTGCTGGTCGGAGGCTGCGTGAAGATAGCGGGAACGCCAGCTAAGGTTCTTGGCCCCGACGATTCTCGCCAGCGATACCGTGACCTGGTAACGGATGGGGGCCGTTCCGGGGATGGGTAGAGTAATCGCCTTGCGGGTGGCCTGCCAAACTGCGTGGCGAGCTGTATTGGTGCCTCTGGCGGGAGGCAAGCGGATTGAGATGCTTCTTCCATGGGTTGCCGCGTTGTACGGGGTCGCGGCGGTCGGGGGGTTCGGACTGCAAGCGATAATGCAGCAATTCCTTGGCGCCGAACTCATCCTTACCGGCAGCGGTGTGATGAATCCCGTCCGCCTGGAGGCCTGGTTTAGTATTGTCGGGGCCCTGGCTGGTCTGGGCGCCGCGTTTGGCAGGAATCTGCCGAACAGCGACCAATTCAGCCGCTATCTTCGCGCTAACAGTTTCGCGCGTCTTGCGCACAACGTGTGGACATTGACACAGATGCTGGCCTATGGAGGGGTGCTCTTGGTGGCGATGGCGCCGCTCATGCTCGGAGCCATGCGGCAGTCTGGGGAGTCGGCTCCGGGGACCGTGGCGTGGGTTTCCATGATGGCCATCCCCACTGGCGGCGGCGTCGGTATTGGTATACGCGGACTTGCTCAGGGCCTTTGGCGACGCGTCAAGCTGGCGGGCAATTGGCTGCTCTTGGCCACTGAGTGTTTGCTGGTTGTGCTGGCTTGGGTGGCTGTGTTCGCCCTTAGTCGCGTGGGGGCCCACGGAGGAACGGCGGAAGGGGGCGGAGCGATCTGGTGGGCCTGGGGCCACGGAGTTCTAGCAGTGATCGCGGCCAGCTCGGTGATCGGGGTGCTGTTTACCAATGACGCGCCATCCCTGGGCGGAAACCAGGAATCCATCCGGGGCGCTAGAGCGTGGCTCGTATGGAGTCCGAACGCGAGGTTTCCCCTCACGCGAATGGCAGCGCGTCTGGTCTGGAGGTCGCGAGAGTTCAGGTCGATGTATTTGGAGACCGCACTCTTGACTTTGGGATCAATCACCCTGCTCGCCTTCATTCCACCCGTGAACCGGTTAATTCTTTCCGGCTATCTGGGAATTCTGATCTCGGTCGCTTGCGGCGGGCTTCTGCTGATTGTTGGCCGAGTATTGGGCAACCGGCCGGTGCTGGCGGCGTTGTTGGCGCCGACGGCACCGCTGGAGACGGCCTGCGCGGGGATCATCGCGCTTTCCGGTGCACCGCTGGTGGCGATCTGGGCGGTGTCTGTTCAGATGCTCACACACCACAATCCGGTGTACGTGGAGACGGCCTTGTGGCTGGGGGCCGTGGGATTCACCAGTTTGTGGTGGGTGCGCTGGATCGATGGGAGGTTCCTCGATAAGGGCCGTTTGACGGCACCTCTGGCAGTTACCTACTTCCTCGTAGTCATCCTCGCGTTCGTGTTCGGATCGGGTGGTTTCGACGAAACGGTGATCGCGTGGCTCGTCTGCGCGAGCGGCCTCGGTTTGGGGGTTGCCAACGGTGCAGCGGTGCGGTATTTCCGGAACCGAGGAGAGTCTGATGGCCGTGAACCACTATACAGAAAGGCGGAAGGAAGTTGAAGGGTTGGGGACGCATTGTAGGAATTGGCTTTGTCTGTGCGATTCTCATTTGGTTAGGTATTGTGCTTTGGATGGGCTATCGTCTAAACTCCTTGGACGGCGACGGAACTATCATAGTGGGATGGCACGCGCTGCCGCTCGCGGTCGGTTCCGCTTTGGGGGACACCAGGCAACTCGGCGTGCGTCCGTTGGGCTACGTGGTATTGCTGGCTCCAGGAATTGTCCTGACAGGGATTGAGTTGGCCGGGCGGCGGCGTGCGCGTAGAGCCGGACAACTGAGGCAGAGCGGTCGCTAATGATCAAGCATGGAAAGCCCCTCGCGCAAGGGCGAATATCCCTGCGGCCGCTTTGCGGCCTCTCGGCAGTATTGATGGCCGTGACTATGAGCGGCTGCTCGGATCGCTCGGGCGTGGCCAGCATGTCTGGCGGAACTGACTCAAGGAGCGGCCAAGAGGAGGACGTAGACGCCCAACGATCCTCCGCAGAGGCGATGGCGTCGTGTCTTGAGGACGCAGGATTCGATGTAGCGCGCAACGGGACCGGCGCCAAGGGATCCAGCTCGGAGGTAGCTGGGTACCTGGGAGTTATTCCCGTGCTGATCTCCGACGATAGCGCTGTAATAGATCTTGATAATGGTATCGGAATGGTGACGGGTAAGTACGAGAACGCAGAGGAGTTCGCCAGATTGTCCGCGCGCGAGCCGGTCTTCGTTGAGGGCGACTCAGATCACACGGCAGTCTACCGGGAGTGTCTTGAGTCATCTGGCTACTTTGTCCCGAAACGGAATGTCGATGCGCGACAAGAGGCCCAATTCAAGCAGGACCTCGCGGAAGAGACTAATCGCTGGACGAAGTGCGCCCGTAAGAATGGGTATCCCGATCTGCCTGATGCCGTGGTCAGGATCGATGGTGGTGCGACATACCCGAATGTTGCTTTGCCGGCCGACACCACGGATGATCAGTTGCGTGAGTTGTTCGACAATTGCCCTCCGGTGAACCCGAAGTGGAATGAGATCGAGGATTTCGATCCTGGAGATGACTGGCTGACCGATCCCATGATCACAATTGACGCGGAGCCCGGCAGCTCGCGCGGTCTGGCCTTCGCGGCGGCCATTGCGGAAGCGCAGCGGCGCTACTACCCAGAGGAGCTGACCAAGGATTGGGTTGTGCCTTGACTTGCGCGAAGGGCGATTCCTTGCGCCTGCGCCAGCGCCTGTGGCCCGGCGTGAGCGACTGTCGAGCTTGGTAGGTGACCGGGCGGCATCGGGCAGACCAACGGACCGACGGCCGGGTGGACAAGGGTGTCAGACCGTGATGAGAGACTTGATGACTGTGGATTCAGGTGCTGTTCAGGCGGGCCGTCGCGGGCGGTTCATTGTTTTCGAGGGCGGGGACGGTGCCGGGAAATCGACCCATGTAAAGATGCTGGTGGCGGCCCTGCGCAAGGCTGGCTACGGCGGAGCCTCGGAGCGGCCAGGGTTGGTAGTGACGCGTGAGCCCGGTGGCACGGAGCTGGGCGTACGGATACGGGAGTTGCTGCTCCATGGGGATGAAATCGAGCCGGCGGCGGAGGCCTTGCTGTACGCGGCGGACCGGGCACAGCACGTAGCGGAGGTCATATTGCCGGCATTGGGCCGGGGAGACGTTGTTATCTCTGACCGTTATCTTGATTCGTCCATCGCCTACCAAGTCGGTGGGCGTGGCCTGGCTGAAGCGGTGATCCGGCAAGTCAATGCTGTTGGGACCGGCGGGCTGGAACCGGATCTGACCATCTTGATGGACATCGCCCCAGGGATTATCGAATCCCGGCGGGGCGGTTCGGACGGGGCCCTGGACCGTCTGGAGCGGGCCGGAGCGGCCTTTCACCGCAAGGTCATTCAGCGTTACCGGGAACTGGCTGCCGCCCATCCGGAACGTTACGCCGTGGTCAATTCGTCCGCCACAAAAGGCAAAGTGCATGGCCAGGTATTGGCGGCGGTGAGCCGGGTACTGGAGACCGCCAGCCCACCTAGGGACGCACCATGAGCGTTTGGGAGGCCGTTACCGGTCAGGCCGCCGTCGTAGAACAACTGCGTCAAGCGGCCAGCCGGCCAGAATCGATGACGCACTCCTGGTTGATTACTGGGCCACCCGGGTCGGGGCGCTCGGTGGCGGCACGGGCTTTCGCCGCTGCGTTGCAATGCGAACAGGCCGGTTGCGGGGAGTGCCAGGCCTGCCGGACGGTTCTGAGCGGAAGCCATCCTGACGTGCTGGATACGGCTACCAAGAAGGTTGTTATCGCGATTGATGACGTGCGGGAATGGGTTACTCTCTCGGTGCGGACGCCATCCCAGGGTCGGTGGCGGATCATCATTGTCGAAGACGCTGACCGGATGCTAGAGCGAACCGGCAACGTCCTGCTCAAAGCCCTTGAAGAACCGCCGCCCCACACGGTATGGATTCTCTCGGCGCCACGCCCCCAGGATGTCTTGGTAACCATCCGTTCCCGATGCCGTTCGGTCGCCCTGCGAATACCGTCAGTAGACGCGGTGGCTGGGTTGCTGACGGAACGTGATGGGGCTGATCCGGCGCTGGCTCGGCTGGCGGCTTTGGCGGCCCAGTGCCATATTGGCGTGGCGCGGCGGCTGGTGCGTGACCCAGCCGCGATCGAACGGCGCCGCCAGGTGCTGGACATTCCCAAAGCTGCGTCTTCCGTGGCGCGGGCGGTGGTGGCGGCCGGCCAACTTGACGCGGTAGCGAAGGCCGAAGCGGAGACTGTTGTCCAGGAGCGCGAGGCGGTTGGACGGACGCGACTGCTGGAGCAACTTGGTGAGCCTGGTGGCAGCCGCAAGGTCAGCAACTACGCTCGGGCCCGGCTGCGGGAATTCGATGATGAGTCGGCCAAACGCGCCCGGCGGAGCCAGGCTGACACTCTGGACCGGGCGCTCATTGACCTGCTCGCCTTTTACCGCGATGTGTTCGCGGTGCAGTGCGGCGCGCGGGTCGACCTGATAAACGCGTTGGACGCTGACCTGGTGGCGGAACAGGCCCGGACTTCGGTGGTGGCGGAAACCGTGATCCGGTTGGACGCCATCGAACTGGCTAGACAACGATTGGCGGGGAACGTGGCGCCGGCGTTGGCGCTAGAAGCGATGGCCGTCATGCTGGCGTTGCCGGCACTGGCGGCCCAACATATGTCAAAGTAGGAGTGTGGCAAGAAACATGAAACGACGTTTGGCCGTTATCACCGCCTGGGCTATGTTCAGCGGACTGGTGTTGAGCGGATGCGGTCTCCTGAACGAAATAGCGGAGTCGCCTTCGCCGTCCCGTCCGGACCGGGCGGTGCCCGAAGGCTGGGACAAATGCACCGTGGCCGAAGGAGCCGAATGCTCCACGTTCGAGGTGCCATTGGATTGGGAAGACCCCGGCGGCGCGAAGATTGAATTGGCCTTGGCTCGCGTGCCGGCTTCCAACGAGGATCTTCGGATTGGTTCGCTTCTGGTCAATCCGGGCGGTCCAGGCGGCAGCGGCAAGAGCTTCCTGGGCCACGCCATGAGCGTGATCAGCCCTGAGGTGGCGGAACGGTATGACATTGTCGGTTTCGATCCCCGGGGGGTGGGTGAATCAACCCCGGTGACCTGTTACACGCAGGCCGCGGAACTCGATGAGCACTACGCTGCCGATTGGCCCCGCACTCCGGAGGGGTACGAAGCATCCCTGTCGATAGTCGAACCCTTCGCCAAGGCTTGCGAAGAGAACAGTGGTCCAGTGCTGGCGTACGTCGACACTGTCTCATCCGCTAAGGACATGGAGGCGATGCGAGAGTGGTTGGGGGACGACAAGCTGAACCTGCTCGGCTATTCCTATGGCACGTTCCTGGGTGCCACCTATGCCGACCTGTATCCGGAGCGGGTGGGCCGCTTCGTGCTCGATGGCGCGCTTGACCCGTCGGTGTCAGCGGATGTGCATGAGGTTGAACAGGCTGCAGGGTTTGAGGCCGCCCTGGGTGCATACCTCGATGATTGCTTGGGACAAATCGAATGCCCGTTTGCGGGCACCAAAGAAGAGGCCAAGGCAGAATTGCATCAGTTCCTCACTGACGTGGCGGCCAAGCCTTTGAAGCTCGGGTCCGGCAAGGGGCGTACATTGACGTTGCCGCTGGCCATGAACGGGATCATCGTGGCGATGTATGACGAAGCGACCTGGTCCGCGGAGTCGATGGCCCTGTCCCAAGCGCTCAGAGACGGAAACGGAACCTGGCTGATGGTCCTTTCAGACGCCTACCTGGAGCGAGAGATGGGAGAGTACACGTCAAACATGATGGAGGCGTTTGTCGCCATCAACTGTCTTGACGACCGCGCCCCCGCTGACCTGGCTTCAGCCCAGGCCCATGCTGCCGCTCTGGCGGAGGCTTCACCAACTTTGGGTGAATTCTGGGCCTACGGCGAAAAGCAATGCGAGGTCTGGCCCTACCCGCAGACCGGAAAACCGCATGTGATCAGCGCGCCTGGGGCGGACCCGATCCTGGTGATTGGTACCACTGGTGACCCGGCCACGCCGTATCACGGCGCTGTGGCGTTGGCGGAGCAGCTCGAATCCGGCGTCTTGTTGACCTACGAGGGAAATGGCCATACCGCCTATGGCCGTTCGAATGAGTGCGTCCAGGAGGCGGTGGACGCGTATCTGCTGGGCGGCAAGGCCCCGCGGGACGGTCTGACTTGCTGACGGAAGGGACCGGCGCCGCGGCCCGGCACGGCTAATACTGAGGCTCAGGTCATTTATGGGCTGAAAAGCGTTGAATCAATCCGTTGTGGCCCTATCCTTTTAACCTGTCCTTATTTGCCCGCGCCGATTGTTGGCGCTAGACCCAGGGGATTGCCAGTGGATGGCGCGTCGAGGCCGTTAAGCTCGCGGAGTAGCTTCTTCGGAGCGTTCAGTGCTGTGCTGCTTGCTGCGATGCTGGTCTTGGTGGTGGCCGCCGGAGCGATCCCAGTGCTTGTCCAGGGCGAGACATTGAGCGTCGAGGGAGACGCCATGTCGCCAACCTTCGCGCGTGGTGATCTGATCGTGGTCAGGGCGGATGAAGACCCCGCCTCAATTGAGGCCGGGGAGATCATCACTTTCAGAACCGGTGGGCCCAGCTCGGCGGTGGAGACGCGCCGGGTGATTGGCGAAGCGACGGAAGGACCGGGTCACGAGTTCGTCACGACTAGTGACGCGGGCGAGAGCGTAAATGAGAAAAAGGTGGCTGAAAGCCAGATTGTCGGGGTGTACATGTATCGCATACCTAAACTCGGCTATGCAGTCTCCTGGATGGGCGACAACACGTTCGCCCTGATTGTGGCGGCCTGCGTTGTCATTCTCCTGGCGGGAGTGATCATGCTGATCGCCGCGCGGCGCGGGACGGTACGTTCCTCGGGTTCGCCGCGCCAGGCCTGGTCTCCTGGCGACCTACTGGCTCGCATTCGCCGTCCGGGCGGCGGCCAGAGCGCTGAGGCCGCGCCTGGCTTGGCGCCGGATCACGCGAAGGCTGAAGACGCCAGCCCTGACCAGCAGAAAGGGGCCACCGCTGGGTCCGGTCAGCGTAGGCGTGTGGCGGCGGCCGGCTGGCAGCTTGCGGCGAGTGCTGGCCCAGTGAGGCTTTCGGATTCTGACGCGGCGGCTGCGTCGGACGCGCCCGGTCGTGGTGACGCCGGCCGTGGTGAGGTTGACCCCGAAGGGGATGACTTGGGGGAAGGTGCCGCTCTGGATGAGACTAGCCGGGGGGACAGCGGGGATGAGGAGCCCGTCGCCACGCTCGCTGCTCCCCGAAGGGCGACTCCCGCGGTGATCGAAGCCGACTTGGTCGATACGTTAACTGATATTGGCGATGGGCCCACCTTGGCGCCGGTGCCAGCGGAAGAAACACTGGATGAAGCCCCAGATGAGGTGCTGGATGAAGTGCTTGATGAGGCGCCAGAGAAAGAAGCGGTAGAAGATCTGGAGCCGGATGGCTCACTGGAAGATGAACCAGCGGCGGAAGGTCCCGCGGAAGGGGACCTGGAGGAAGCGTCCGGGGAGACACCGGCAGAGGAAGAAGCGCCGGACCGTGCCGCTTCGCCAGCTAGGGTTTCCACCAAGACACCGGTTCGGCAGCGCGAAGATGCGCCGGCCAAGGCTGCCGCTAAGGCGCCGGCAAATGTGGCCAAGGTCCCCACCAAACCGCGCCAGGAAGCAGCGGGCCAGGCGGATCCTTCGGTCGGTTCATCATCGCGTCCGTTGACTCGGAGGGCGGCCGCGGCCAGGTCGCGGTCCTCGTCTGACACGGGGGAATACGTTCCGAGCGGTCCTGCCATGGAGGGCCGCTCAAGCGGCCGGCTGCCGGTCCGCAAGCCGCGGCGCATCGCCGAAAGCAGTTCGGTGGCGGGGCTGATTCCCCGGGCGTCGGTGCGGGCGGGCGCGAATGGCGAACCGAGCACCGTGCGGGTGATCCCGCCGCCACAAACGGCCGGATCCTTGGGTGCTCGCATCCCCCGAGCCAAGATTCCGCCTAATCCGGGGCCGGAGCTGCCCGCTGTTCACATTGAGCGGGCGCAGCCGTTTGGACGCGGACGAACCGCTCCAGCCTCACCCGAACCCTCCGCTGCGCCGGCCGGTTCAGGACCGCATTTCGGGGCGCTTAAGCAAAAGGCCGCCCAGGCCATGCATGAGAGCGGCCAAATGATGCCCACTAGGCGGTCCAACCGACAGGCGGCGACCCGCGCCGCTGGGACCGCCGGTTCAACTGATCCGGCGCCATGGTTGGAAGCACTCGATTCGCGCCGGGCGGCGCACCGACGCTGACAATCCGGCGGGCCGCCTCCCCGGGGTCCCCGGGGACCTTGTAGGACGCCGGCCCCTGGCTGTCTGCTGGGGCCGTCGGCTTGCCGTTAGACGTTCCTTTCCGGGGGTCCTGGGAGCCTGTCGGAGAACGGGCTGCCAGTAGCCCCACGCCAGCCCCAGCCCCAGGCCAGCCACCTACCATTAGAAAAACCTCCTCCCTACGGTCGGGTCTTTCGCGGGGACCCCAAGTGGGCGGAACTCGGCTCATTCGTCAAGGTTCTGTTCACCTAGCGGAGCTAGACCACGGGCCCCTTGGTGAGGCACCAGTGAGGGTGCGTTCGTCGCGATATCCACGGTTTTGGCTTTTTCCAACCGCCGGTGCTGGGCGACCGTCACGTTTGGTGTCTTTCTTCCATGATGACTCGATCTGACATTCAATGAAAGCCCAGGTCACCGCCACGCCCTCCCCCGGGGGTGCCGAACCGAAAAGACACCAACCGTGACAGCGGACGCCGCACCTGCCACAGAAAGGACACGAACCGTGACAGTCGCCCTCGCTCTGACTCGCCGATCCACCATTTTCACCGTTCCCGCCATTACGCGGCCGAGGCGGCCGGCAATCTGGCCCTGCATCACCGACTCCCATGCCAAGCTGATGACTTGCCAGGGTCAGCGGTGGGCTCATATCCTTCCAGGAGGATGAAGCTCAATCAGATCATTGCGACCGCCGTCATGGCGGTACTGGGCGTCGCCGTAGTTGTGACCGTGTTGATGGGTCTGGACGGAGCGAGAAGGGGCAACGGCGCGAACCACAAGTCGACTGACCTGTCCCAGGTAGTATCTGACGTCTATTCCAAAGAAATCGTGACGATCATCACCGACTTATATGCGGTGTGCTACCTGGATGATTCGGCAACGGGAGCCGAGCCGCAGATTGCCAAACGTGGCCAGACGCCGGCCGAGGCGGCGGCCGCCCTGGCTGAGAAGTTCGGCGCGACCTCCGCCGGTGCCAGAGACCTGACCGAATATGCCGAGGAGTTAGCGGCTGCCCGGGAAGCGATGGCGCGGGCTCCAGATCCCCTTAGCGTTGCGGGTGTCAGTGCGGAGGTCCAGTCTCTTGAGACCACCACGAACGCTGCCGCTGGTGAGGATGTGCTGGACGTCGAGTTGTACGTCACAACCGAGTATCACGGCGGCGGCCCGCTCACGGAGGAACTCCTTGTTCTTAGGGTGACCGTGGGCGCGGACAGCGGCGAAATCAAGGCCTTCGAAAGGCCAGACCCGCACCAGTCATCCCGCTGAAAACGCACCCACCCCGGGCACAGCAGGGGGTCAAACTGGCGCGAACTTGATGGCGATTCGCACTTCGCGTCAATTTGGCACCGCATCCAAGTGGACTCCCAATTGGCTCAAGTCGCTGACCTGCGGTGATGTTCGGAGCCCGGTGGGCGGCATCGGGCTCCAAGGGGTCTAACTGACGCGAACTGGGTGGCGAGGCAACTTGACGTCAGTTCGGCACCCCGCCAGGCGTGGGCGGAGGTCAAGCGGGGAGTTCGGCCTCGGCCACGGATTCGGCCAGGAGGGGATCCGCCTTGACGTTGATGCGCATGGCGTAGAAGCTGCGCCAGACGAACACGGCTGAGATCAAGAACAGGACGCCCGCCAGAATGTGGACCAAGACGCCCAGACCGCGGTCATTAAGCATGGTGGCGAGTTCAACGGCCAGGAGCCCAAAGAGGGTGGTGAACTTGATGACCGGGTTGAGGGCTACTGAGGAAGTGTCTTTGAAAGGATCGCCCACGGTGTCGCCAATGACGGTGGCGTCATGCAAGGCGGTGCCTTTCTGGTGGAGGTCAACTTCGACTATCTTCTTGGCGTTGTCCCAGGCACCACCCGCATTGGCCATGAAGATGGCCTGGTAGAGGCCGAATAGAGCGATTGAGATTAGGTAGCCAATGAACAGGTATGGTTCAACGAAGGCGAAGGATAGCGTGGCGAAGAAGATCGCCAAGAAGATGGTCAACATGCCTTGTTGGGCATACTGCGTACAGATTTCAACAACCCGGCGGGAGTCCTCGGCCGAAGCGGCCTGGCTGGAGCCCAGATTGATATGGCTCTTGATGTATTCGACTGCCCGGTAGGCGCCGGTCGTTACCGCTTGGGAGGAGGCGCCGGTGAACCAGTAGATGACCGCGCCGCCCAGGACTAACCCGAGCAAGAACGGCGGGTGGACCAAAGACAGGTTTTCCACGCCAGTGGACAGCGAGTCCGTCAACGCCATGATGATGGAGAAGATCATGGTGGTGGCCCCTACTACGGCGGTGCCGATCAGCACCGGCTTGGCGGTGGCTTTGAAGGTGTTGCCGGCGCCATCGTTCTCTTCCAGCATGAGTTTCGCAGCCCGCCACTTGGGTGTGTAACCGAGTTCTTCGGAAACGCCCTCAACTTGCTCGATCTGCGACAGCTCGAAGACTGATTGAGCGTTATCGGTCACCGGGCCGTAGGAATCAACCGCGATGGTGACTGGGCCCATGCCTAAGAAACCGAACGCCACCAGGCCAAACGCGAACACCGCCGGAGCGGCGGAGGCCAGGACAGAAGAGCCGGCCGGCAGGCCAAGCAGCGCTTCCGCTAAGCCTAGATTGGACACCAGGTAGGCGCCGCCCATTAGAGCGACAATGGCGATGCCCAACCAATAAGCGGAGAAGTTGCCGGCGATCAGCCCGGACAGGATGTTCAGCGACGGACCGCCTTCGCGGGAGGAGGTAACTACCTCGCGGGTGTGGCGAGCCTTGGTTGAGGTGAAGACTTTGACCAATTCCGGGATCAAGGCGCCAGCCAGGGTGCCGAGGGAGATGATGATGGACAGCTTCCACCACATTCCGCCTTCAAGACCGTGCAGCATGAACGCGGTGGTCAGGAAGGTCAGGATAATTGAAACCGCGGATGTGACCCAGACCAGCGAAGTCAGCGGCACCTCGAAATCGAAGTCCACCTTCTTGGCGAGTGCACGGCGGCAAATGGTCTCATTGGCGAAGTAGCTGAGCACTGAGGCGATCAGCATGACCGCCCGGACCGTGAAAATCCAAACCAGGAGTGTGGCTTGGACGGCGGGACTGGGCACGCCCAGGAGGATGAACGTCACCAAGGCGACACCGGTGACCCCATAGGTCTCGAATCCATCCGCGGACGGCCCAACCGAGTCGCCGGCGTTGTCCCCGGTGCAGTCCGCTATGGTGCCGGGATTGCGGGGATCGTCCTCGTCAATCTTGAAGACGATCTTCATTAGGTCAGAACCAATGTCCGCGATCTTGGTGAAGATGCCGCCGGCGATCCGCAGCGCGGATGCTCCCAGGGATTCACCGATCGCGAAGCCAATGAAGCATGATCCAGCTATGTCGCCAGGCAGGAACAGCAAGATGACCAGCATCAACAGGAGTTCCAATGAGATCAGGACCATGCCAATCGACATTCCGGACCGCATGGGGATGGCATGGACGGGCCAGGGTTCGCCTTTCAGCGAAGCGTGGGCGGTACGCGAGTTGGCGAAGGTGTTGACGCGGATGCCGAACCAGGCGACGGCGAAGGATCCGCCCATCCCGATCAGCGAGAAGGCGATGATAATGGCCACCCGTCCCCAGGTGAACCCGACCGCCAGCTTGTAGTAGATGACTATGACGGTGGCTATGAAGGCCCACAGGATAAGGAGGAACCGGCCCTGTTTGAGCAGGTAGGCCTTACAGGTGGCGAAGATCAATTCCGACACCCGCTTCATCGCTGGATGTACCGGCAGGGCTTTGAGCTTCAGGTACGTCCAGCCACCAAAGCCAAGGCCAATCAGGCACACCCCTAGGGCTATCAGCAGGACGGACTGGCCCGTCAGCCAGCCGGTCAGGGTTACGGCACCAATGTCTGGCAGTTTCAGGTTGGCCTCACCGCCGTGCGGTTCGGTCGCCGCTAGGAACTGGGCGTAATACATGGTGGACCTCCGGACTGGGACTGCTTGAAAAAAGGGCCGGAGGCCTCGTCTTCAGGCGGTTCCTGGGGCCTTGGCCCCGGGTCCGCATGAGCGCCGGCGCCCGAATTCCCACGCTAGAGCGTAGACGCATCCCGGCGCTCGCGGGGAAGTCAATCGTCCCAGCGCTGGCCGGACCTGCCCATGTCAGCAGGCGGATCGATGGTCTTGGGCGGCTCGGGAAATGAGATAGCGCCGGCCGGCCGGGCGCCGGTCAGGTGCCTGGTCCACTCTGGTGGCAGCGCCAGTTGCCTAAGGGAGGAGTGCGGTATGTCAATGCTGGTAGGCGCGCTCTTGCCCATAGTGGTGGCGTTGGGGCTGGGTTTCTTGGCTGGGGCACGTCATGATTTTGATGCTTCCCAGGCCACCATTCTGAACCGGATGGTCATGCTTTACGCCCTGCCTTTGTCATTGTTCGCGGGAGTGATGGCGGTGCCACGCGAACGGTTGTTCTCCAATCTGCCCATGTTGGCTTGGATCGCTGGCGCGATGACGGTTTGTCTGGTCGTGGTCTATCTGGTTTCGCGGTATGTAGCTCGCCGCCCGCCGCCGGTGGCGGCCCTGCAGGCGTTGGCGATTGGAGCGCCGGCGGTGCCTTTTGTTGGTTCGAGTGTTCTGCCGGATCTGTTCCACGCTGATTCCGCCTTGGCCATTGCGATTGGCTCGCTGGTGGTCAACATTGTTCAGGTGCCGTTGGTCATGCTGGTGCTGACCCGGGGCTCGGGTAAGCGCCCGGTTGGCGCTCAGCTAGCTTCAAGCTTGCGCCAGACTTTCGCTGAGCCTTTGGTGTGGTCGCCCCTGGCGGCGTTCGCGCTGGTCACGGCTGGGATTGGGCTGCCTGCCATGCTGCATGGGTCGTTGATGCTCTTAGGGCAGGCGACCGGTGGTGTGGCCTTGTTCGCTTCGGGCGCGACACTGTTTTCCCAAAAGGTGTCCTGGTCCCGGCCGGTCTGGATCAACGTGATCAGCCGCAATCTGGTGATGCCGGCAGCCGTGTGGGGGCTGATGGCCGCCACTTCGACGAAGGCCCAAGTATCCTCACTGGTGGTAGTGACTTTGGCCATCCCAACCGCGTCCATGGCAACCATCCTGGCGATCCGTTTTGGCACGGCCACCAGGGAGATGGCTTCGACGCTGTCTATCTCGACTGTCAGCTCAGTGGCGACAATGGGCCTGTTCTTGTTCTTGACCCATGGTTGATAGCACGAAGGCGGCAGAAAGCCCAGATCTAAACGCATGTCAACCGGCCAATCAACGTGACTGGAGCGAACGCTGGGAGGTGCCTGAGCGGCATCGGGCACGGCCTCCACCAAACAAAGGGTTGTTAGGACATACGGTCAACCTGTGTTAGGCTTCCGGGCCAACAAGCAAACCGATTCGGGGAAGGTAAGCCACAGTGGTCAAGTCCACGCAGCGCGGCACGGTCCGGTTGACCGTCGGTCAGGCGATCGTGCGCTTCCTGGCCCAGCAATACACCGAACGCGACGGCGCCCAGCGCCGGGCGATCCAAGGCATGTTCGGGATCTTTGGCCACGGCAACGTCTGCGGCCTTGGCCAGGCCCTGCTCCAAAACGAAATCGACCCCGCCCCCGGCGAGGACCGGCTGCTGTATTACCTGGGGCGCAACGAACAAGGCGCGGTCCACGTCGCCGCGGCCTTCGCCAAGGCCTCGCGCAGACTCTCCACGCTGGCCGCCACGTCCTCAATTGGGCCCGGCGCGACCAACATGGTCACCGGCGCGGCGCTCGCCACCACCAACCGCCTGCCAGTCCTGATCCTGCCCAGCGATATCTTCGCAACCCGCGCGGCGGATCCAGTTCTGCAACAGCTAGAGGACCCCGCCAGCCCCGGCGCGTCCGTCAACGACTGCTTCAAGCCGGTCTCGCGGTTCTTCGCCCGGGTGGAGCGTCCCGAGCAGTTGACCTCGGCATTGATGGGGGCTATGCGCGTGCTGACCGACCCGGCGGAAACCGGCGCCGTGACCATCGCCCTGCCCCAAGACGTTCAAGCCGAAACTTACGACTGGCCAGCCGAACTGCTGGACAAGCGGGTCTGGCACATTGCCCGCCCGCCAGCCGAACCTGCCCAGTTACGCCGCGCCGCCGCGCTCATCCGACGGGCCAAGCGCCCGTTGATCATCGCTGGAGGAGGCGTTGTCTATTCCGGGGCCGATGCCGCTCTCAGGGCATTCGCAACCAGCACCGGTATCCCAGTGGCGGACACCCAGGCAGGAAAAGGCGCCATCAATTGGGACCATCCCGGGTCCGTTGGCGGAGTCGGGGCGACGGGATCACACGCCGCCAACCACCTAGCGGTCAGTGCGGATCTGGTGATCGGGATAGGAACACGGTATTCCGACTTCACGACGGCATCGCGCACCCAATTCCGCGACCCAGGTGTGTCCTTCATCAACATTAACGTGGCGGCGTTCGATGCCGCCAAACACGCAGGTCTGATGGTCGTGGCGGACGCGCGCGCGGCCCTTGACGCCCTGGGCGAAGAACTGAGCGACTACCAGGTCAGCCCGGATTATGCCGGCCGGATTGCCCGCGAACGTCAAGCCTGGGCGGAGATCACCGACCACTGTTACAACTTGGGTCATGGGCCGCTACCGGCTCAAACCGAGGTCTTTGGGGCACTCAATGAACTGATGGGACCCGAAGATGTCCTGATCAACGCCGCCGGCTCCATGCCCGGTGACTTACAAGCTCTTTGGCGGGCGCAGAATTCACGCGCATATCACGTTGAATACGCCTACTCCTGCATGGGCTACGAGATTCCCGCCGCGCTTGGAGTCAAGCTGGCGTTGCCGGACCATGAAGTGGTCGCGATTGTTGGCGACGGCACCTACCAGATGCTTCCCATGGAGCTAGCGACCATTGTTCAAGAGGGCGTCAAAGTCATCTTCGTGCTGTTACAAAACCACGGATTCGCCTCAATTGGCGCGCTGAGCGAGTCGCACGGCTCGCAGCGGTTCGGCACCAAGTACCTGGCGCGCAACCCTCAGACTGGGCGCCTGGATGGGCCGCCGGTGCCGGTCGACATCGCAGCCAACGCTGCGAGCTGGGGTCTTGAGGTGATCAAAGCCCAGACCATAGCCAGCTTCAAGGATGCCTACCGCCAGGCCCAAGCGGCCACCGGGCCGGTCATGATCTACATCGAGACTGATCCGGAAGGTCCCAACCCGCCCTCCGATTCATGGTGGGACGTGCCCGTGGCGGCGGTCTCCAGTCTGGAGTCAACCCAGCGGGCCCGAGCCGCCTATGAAGCGGGCAAAGCCACGCAACTGCCATTGATAACGCAAGCCCCCTGCGGCTCTAGCTCCATCGAGTTGAACGAGTCCCTGAACGAATGAGGAACCAAGAATGACCGCCACAAGCGCCGCTGCCGCCACTAGCGCGGCCACGAACACCGCTGCCACCGCTGCCACCGCCGGTACCGTACCGGATACCGGTCCCGGACCAGCCACCGGCGCGGCCCCGGCCAGCCCACTGGCCAAAATGACCGCCACCCAGCCCACGGCCCTATGGAATGACTCCGCCGACCCGCGCGAGTTGAGCCAAGCCATTAGCTGGGGCGCGGTCGGGGCGACCTGCAATCCAGTGATCGCACTGAGCTGCATTAAAGCGGACCAAGCCCGCTGGCAGGCGCGTCTGGCAGAACTGGCGGCCGCCCACCCCAGAGCCGGCGAATCCGAACTGGGTTGGAAAGTCGTTGAAGAACTCTCGGCCGATGCCGCCCAACTCCTGGAACCCGCCTTCGAGCGGTACCAAGGTATTAATGGGAGGCTGTCGCTGCAAACCGATCCCAGGCTTCACCGTGATGCCCAGGCCTTGGCGGACCAAGCTGAACACTTCTCCGCGCTGGCGCCCAACGTCATCGTCAAGATTCCGGCCACAGCCGTGGGACTAGAGGCTATCGAAGAGGCCACCTACCGTGGCGTCTCAGTCAACGTGACCGTTTCTTTCACCGCCGCCCAAGCGGTCGCCGCCGGCCAAGCCATTGAGCGTGGCCTGAAGCGCCGCCAAGCCGAAGGCGAAGACACCTCAAAGATGGGGCCCGTTGTGACCATCATGGTGGGACGCCTCGACGACTGGATGCGGGAGGTGGTCAAGCGTGAGCGGATCGCGATTGATCCCGGATACCTGGAATGGGCTGGTGTGGCCGCGTTCAAGCGGGCTTACCAGGCCTTCAACGAACTTGGCCTACGGGCCCGGCTGCTGTCCGCTGCCTACCGCAACATTCTGCACCTGACTGAGTTCGTTGGCGGGGACGTTGTAGTCTCACCGCCGTTTAGCTGGCAGGTCATGATCAACGACAACAACCTGGAACTCGGAGCGCGGATGGATTCACCAGTTGAACACAACATATTGGCAGGACTGCTGGAACGTGTTCCGGAATTCCGCCGGGCCTATGAGCCGGACGGCCTGAAGCCGGCCGAATTCGACACTTTTGGCGCTACCCGCAAGACATTGCGCCAATTCCTGGCGGCCAACAGCGAATTGGACGCATTAGTGCGTGAGGTGCTGATCCCGGCGCCTTAAGAACTTGGGGGCTGTTGGGTTGAACCCAGTCGCCGCTTCGGGTCCCCGGCAGCTCCCAAGCCCACACCCCTTTCCCCGCTCCCCCTCCCATAAGGTCCGGCCTAAGAGGGCCAAGAAGACCACAAACACCGAAAGGAACCGACTATGGCAGCTTCACTGGATGCTCCAGACCACGAACTGCGCCATTCGACCCGGTACCAGTCAGCGCTGCGCAGCGCTGTGTTGGTGTCAACCTTTGGCGGACTGCTTTTCGGTTTTGATACCGGAGTAATCAACGGCGCATTGCCGTTCATGTCCACTCCAGGGCAGCTCGACCTGAACCCAATGTGGCAAGGAGTGGTGGCATCATCGTTGATTGCCGGCGCTGCTATTGGCGCATTGGCAGCGGGCCGGCTGGCAGACCGGATAGGCCGGCGCAAGACTATCTTGATCCTGGCGGTGGTGTTCACCGTGGCTGCGGCGGCCTGCGCCCTGGCGCCGGACCGCTACGTCATGACCGCCGCCAGGATCGCCCTGGGTCTGGGGGTTGGCGGGGCTTCCGTCACGGTGCCGGTCTATCTGGCGGAGATATCACCCGCATCTCGGCGCGGCCGGCTGGTCACCCGGAATGAGCTGATGATTGTCACCGGCCAGTTCCTGGCTTTCGTCTCCAACGCCGTCCTGGCGAGCACTATGGGCGGGGCGGGGCACACTTGGCGGATCATGCTGGCCATGGCCATAATCCCGGCCGTCGCCTTGTGGATCGGGATGAAAGTGATGCCCGAATCTCCTCGTTGGTACGCCATGAAGGGCCGCGACGCGGAGGCGCTGGCGGTGCTCGAATCGATCCGTCCGCCAGGCGCCGCCCAAGCTGAGCTGGATGAGATCACTGAGACTGTCAGGCGCGAAGCCGAAGAAGATAAAGCCACATGGCACGACCTGACGCGGACTCCCTGGATAAGGCGGTGCCTGCTGATCGGCATCGGAATCGCGGTAATCAACCAAGTGACCGGCGTCAACTCGGTAATGTATTACGGAACCCAAATCATTGAACGGTCTGGCGTCGCCATGGACCAAGCCATTGTTGGAAACATAGCCAACGGCGTGATTTCAGTGGTGGCCATGCTGGTCGGCATTTGGCTGTTGGGCTATGTGGGCCGGCGTCGGCTGGTATTGGTTGGGCTGGTCGCTACCACCTGCGCTCATATCGCGATTGGGCTGGTCGCCAAGGGCCTGCCGGATTCGACATTCAAGGCTTACCTGGTATTGGGGCTGACCGTGACTTTCTTGGCCTTCATGCAAGGGGCTGTTGGGCCCGCCACTTGGTGTCTACTAGCGGAGGTATTCCCGTCCCGGGTTCGCGGCTTGGCGATGGGAGCGGCCGTGGCCTGCATGTGGATCACGAACTTCATCATCACGCTATTGTTCCCGTGGGCAGTTTCGCCCGGCGGGGTTGGCATAGCGACGACGTTCTTCATCTTCGCCGGACTGGGCGTGGTGGCCATAGTTTGGGGCCTGAAATACCTGCCGGAAACCAAGGGCAAATCGCTAGAACAAATCGAATGGAACTTCGCCTCCGGGCGGATTCCCCACTGACACTTTCAAGGAGAAGAGCAATGAACGTTGCCACCGGGCGCCGGCTAGGGGTCGGCCTGATTTCCGCGGGCTGGATGGGACGCCTCCATTCGCGTGCCTACCGGGCGATTCCAGACAAGTACGCCGACCTGGAAGTGACGCCGGATCTGGTGATCGTCGCGGATCCGGACCTGGCCAACGCCAGTGCCGCCCAGCGCCAGTTCGGCTACCGCCAGTCCACCGCAGACTACCGAGAGGTACTGGCCCACGCGGATGTTGAAGCGGTGTCGATCTGCGCGCCCAACTACCTGCACCGCGAGTTCGCTTTGGCAGCGGCAGCGGCCGGGAAACCCTTCTGGATTGAGAAGCCTATGGGTATTAGTGCTGCCCAAGCCGCCGATGTCGTCGCCGCGGCTGAGAGCGCCGGTCTAGTTACGGGCGTCGGCTTCACGTATCGTCACGCTCCGGCCGTTGAGTACGCCAAGACGTTGATTGCGCAGGGCGCCATTGGCCGGATCACCAACGTCCACTGCAAGCTGAACGCCGACTATTCGGCCGACCCGCGGGGTGCTCGGACCTGGCGTTTTGAACTGGGAAAGGCGGGTACCGGGGTGCTAGGCGACCTTCTGTCGCATGGTTTCGACCTGGCTCAATACTTGGTCGGATCGCCGGTTGGCGCCGTCTCAGCATTGACTGAGACCTTCATCAAGGAACGGCCGGCGCCAGGCGCCGGCACCGGCCACAACGCCGCCGTGGCGGATGACGCTCCCATGCTGCCTGTCGAAAACGAAGACTACGCCGCGCTGTTAGTCCGCTTCGGCTGTGGGGCCGCTGGTACCTTTGAGGCTACTCGAGTTGGCGTCGGATCGCGCTGTGACTACGGAATCTCCGTTCACGGTACGGCCGGCGTCATAGGGTGGAATTTTGAGCGCATGAATGAAGTTGAAATATGTTCGGGACCCTTTGCCCGGGACTACGGCTATACGCGGGAGATGTCAGACCATCGGTTTGGCGACTTCGCCCGCTTCCAGCCGGGCGCGGGCATGGGTCTGTCCTTCGATGATCTCAAGACCATTGAGGGAGCCCGTTTTGTACGGTCGGTCGTGTCTGGGACCCAAGTGGCCGCCTCAGTGGCGGACGCGCTGGCGACTTCCCGGATTGCTTCCGCCGCGATCGAATCGGTCAGTTCCGGCCGTTGGGTGACTGTGCCCGAACCAACCGGGAAGACCACATTCGATCTGTAAGAACGTGCGGGCCGGGCGCAGGGGTACGCCCCGCCCGCACCGGCCGTGGCCTTTACGCTGCGTTGCGTGGAGGCCACGGCCACTTTGGGCCGGAAGGCCGCCGGTTCGGGGTTACCGGTGGCCGTCCGGCCATTTCTTCTTGTCCCTCCTTCGGCGCCCCACCCGGTCCTGCTCTGGGGCCACCAATGAAACGACGGGGGGCGCTAAGCTCTGACCCAAGGCGGTGCGGTCTGTTCCAGCACGGCCTGTGTTGCCCCTAATCGGAAGTCGGACTGAATCTGGAGGACCGGGTTGTGAGCAAGATCGGTACTGATGAGAATGCGGTCCGCAGAGTGACCGCCGGGTTGGATGAAGCGGCTGCGGACTTCGCATACCTGACGCCGGCCGTGCCAACTTCGACAACGTATGGTTTTGTGCGAAGGATGCTTGAAGCGCAGGGCCGCATTCAGTCCTTGGCCGGACGCTTGTCAGAGGTGATCGAGCAGGATGCCGACAAGGTGACAGCGGTTCATCAGGGTCTGATGGACAACGACCAGGCTCTGGCCAACACGTTTAGGATGGACCGGGCATGAGCGGGGAGCCCGATGACGAGCAGCGCCAGGAGTTGGACCGCCTTGACCGGGAAGTTGAACAGGCCGAGGATGACCAGCGGGACCAACGCCGACTGCTGGATGAGGCGGAAGACTTGGCTCACGACGGCGTGATGCTCTTCCGGGCAACCGTCGCGGAACTGGGCCCTGTTGGCGGAGTGTCCGGTAAGAGCATGGAGGAGTATCTCCACGAGGCGCTGTCCTTGGAGAACGCGCTTGGACAGGACCGTGAGGAACTTGCTCGCCAAGCACGAGCATTGGTGGCAGCCGCCGAGGAACGCCGTCAGCTTGGCCGGCGGGCCGTTTGGGGGGATGACTAGTGGTGGAATTGGTTATGCGGCTTGGGGAGATGCGGGAGCATCGGGAGTGGGCCTTCCGAGTTGAGGGCCTCCTTGGAGCTGCGGAGGCGAAGCTCGGTGGCGCCATTGCGGCGCTGGAAGCTTCCAGCGAATTGACGAGCGCGGCTTACGATGCCGCGGCGGTCTATTTCAGGGCCGGGCATCGCGAGGCGGCCCGTTTGCTGGGGCAGGCGGCGGAAAAGCTGCGGAAGGCCATTGATCAGTTCGTAGAGGACTACCTTCAGGAAGTGTCTACAGTGGACCAAGACCAGAACAAACTGATGGCGGGCCACGTGGCCCATAAGAGGATGGCCCAAGAGCAAGAGGACTTGATCGCCCAGGCCCGAGCGGCTCTTGGCGGTAGTACCTCACTTCCCCAGATGGCTCAGCAGGCCGAACTACATCGGCAATGCGCACGTGACCTGATCCGCATCTATCAGTCGATGGATTCCCACGGGAATAGGTGGGAGAAGCTGCCCTACGAAATCGACCTTCTACTCAGTCACGCCGAGGAACTCATTAAGGCTTTGGGCGAGAACGGTCTAAGACCTGCGGGCAGCCCGGTCACATTAGCGTCGCTCGGCTCTTCGGCGGTTATGGACCACCTTTGGCCTTATCAGATAGTCATGGTCGAATTTGGCTTAGATCGTGCGGCCGCCGAATCATTGGTGAAGCTGGAGTCTGGCATCGGACGGGAGTTCCCAGATATGGAGGCCTCCGAGCAGGCCTACCTCTTTGCGATGGTGGTGTCGAAATTCACTTACAACGATGACAAGTGGGCTCACACCAATGGGTCGCTGGGCGAATATTTCAAGAAGAAGCTGCCCAGTGGCAAAATGGACCCCTGCGATCTACAAGATGTCTGCTCCCGGCTCGGCGTCTCCGGAGATGCCTTCCAGCACCTTGAGAATGCCCTAAAGAATCAGCACAGCGGGGCCTTAGCGAAGGGTCAGCCAGATCTGGTCCACTTGATGGCAACCTGCGCCACAGAGCTGGACCCGAAGGACATTAGGCTGGCAGAGGCGGCAGGAGACCGCCGGATGAATGCCGGGTGGCGGGGAGATGCCCTTGGGGTACTCGAAGGAGGCCCGTCTATGGGAAATGACGATTATAAGGCGGACTTGGATGCGGTCAACATTGCTCGTGCTGTCAAGCTGGACGGCGCGGGGTTTCTGATTACAGCGAGGGAGTACTACTCAGGGATTACGGATGGATCTTTCACGCGAGCAGATCGCTTCTTGGAACGGTATCCACTGTACATGGTCACGGATGAGCTGACGAACGGCTATTCACCGCTCGTTCCCAAGAACGACGTTGCTGGGAAGCTCTGGCGGAGTTTGGAGGCGGGTTCGAATGACCTTCTTGAGTGAGGGTGTCGAGGGGCTTGAAGCGGGGCTTGAGCCCGAGTCCGCGACGAACGCGGACGCTGGTGGCCCGCGCCGGCGCCGGCCACGGCGGCGGAAGGTGTGGTTGGTGGCCGGATCAGCGGTGCTGGTGGTGATGCTTGGTGTTGGTGGGGTTTGGTTCTCGAAGTGGTATCCGCACCGGACTCTGAATGTGTTCGATGCGGTGATGAATGTGGAATGGGAAGGTGATGAGTTCTACCGCAGGTGGGATGCCTCTGGCGACGGCAATATGTGGCAGCCGCATTCGGAATGGTGGTTCACTTCCGATGTTGTCGAGGGGCTGCAGATGTGGATCAGGTGCCCCGCCCTGTACGACGACCTCGGTTACCGCAATGGGCCTACTAGCTGGTGGGCGGCGCAGTTTCCTGATGAGTTGGAGGTTTCGCTGGTGGAGGAGCCTCATGAGCAGGTGGAGGTGAGGTACCGGGGGGTTTATCGTCAGGAGACTCGGGTGTTGGCGGTGTGGGCGGAGGTGGATTATAAGTCGGATCAGGCTAGGGAGCTGTTTGGTCCTGGTGGTTCGGAGGAGCTTGTCTTGGATCCGGACCAGATAGAGGACAAGTTGATGTGGGTGATGAAGGAGTTGGTGTTGCCGGACTTCTTGGCGGTGAATCCGAAGGTGAAGTTCACTACAGAGGATTGGGGCAACGTTGAGGTCGTGTATCGGGATGTTCCCATGGGTTGTGAGTCGTTCAAGTGTCAGTGAGGTGTTGGTATGGGTAGCTTGCCTAAGCTCGGGAGAGATATGTTCTGGTGCCAGGGAGACCACCGGTGGTCCGGCGGGGATACGGAGCCGGTTCAGTGTTCTTGTGCATCTCTGGCGCGGTTCGGAGGCGGGGTCTGGTGACTGGCTCGGGTGACAGCGGCGAAGGAGTCCGGCCTGGGCGCGCGCCGGGAGGCGCGGGCGCCTGGGCGCGGTTGTGGCGCCGGTGTTGGCGCTGGCGGCGTTGGGTGGCCGGGGTGTTGGCGTTTTGTGTTGGTGTGGCTTGCGTCTCGGTTTGGTATTCGCACCGGACTTTGAATGTGTTCGACGCGGTGATGAAGGCGGAATGGAACCGGGGCGATCATAGGAGGAGTGATGAGTTTTACCAGAGGTGGGGTGTTTCCGCTGATGGGAACTGGTCAGAGCCGCAGTCGGAGTGGTGGTTCATTTCCGATGTTGTTGAAGGCCTTCAGGTGTGGATCAGGTGCCCCGGCGTTTACGACAGTCT
>JAIRXP010000079.1 GCA_031268215.1 Bifidobacteriaceae bacterium
AAAAACCTGGCGGATACTCCACAACGATTACCGCAGACCCCACGAAACGCACCCCGAAACCATTTCAACCGTCCTCGCCCTCAGCTTTTACAGAGCCAATTTTGCATAAGCCTCCTTGAGTGCGGCTCCAGGAGAAATCAACTGAGCCGTCCGAGGCGGGGGTTGGTGTTAGCTTTGGTGGTGTCATCAGAAGTTCATCAGCCGGGCGGGTCACAACGGCCGGAGTGACCCGGGGGCGGCCCAGGTCTTTGCCATCTGGGCCGACTGTTTGGGCGAAGTACAGAACCTGGGCCTGCCACCAGCCGGTGAGGATGGGAGCGTACCTGGGGTCGTGGACATCCCCTTGGTCCTGGTGGGCTGGCGTGGCCTGCAGGACATTAAGGCGCGGTCCGGCGGATACCCAGGCCGGAATCTCGTTTTCGAGCAGTGGGTCAGTGTAGACGCGAGCTAGCTCTCGGAAGGAGGCTCCGATGGAGTCCTTCGGGGCGTGGGCGACAGCCAGGTCGTAGACATTAATGCCCTGATCGAACCGAACAGGAATCGGGTCTAGTGGACCAATCTTGATCGGTTTGTTGAAGTCGTAGGGAAGATCCGCGAATAGCTCGGTTGGTACCGGTGAGCCATCCGGAGTGAAGATGTCACTGAAACCAGCGGACGTGAAGTGGCGCAGGGAAGCAGCGCCCAGTCCGCCAACCAAAGCAGCGGTCACGAAGACTGATACCGCCGTGTGCCAGCGGCGCCAACGCTTGCGGCCCGTACGGCGTGACGGCGGAGTGAGGTCCTGGTGCCGGTCCGCTGCAGGGGGGCGCTCGGGTTGACGACCGGAAGTCATGTCACCAAATATGGCTCAAATTCGGCTGGAAGTCCACAGGCTGCCCAGGCTGCCGGGAGAGCATTGAGGACGGGACCGTTTTCAGGGGGCCGGCAGCCTCTGCCAATATTCCCCGCACATCGACCAAACCGAGCGTTTGCCCCAAACGCTCGAGTGTTCCGCGCCAACCATCTAGTAGCCCACAAAATCTTCGGTCTACGGCCGAATCTCTTGCTGGGACCCCAGTATGAGAAACTCGGCTCATTCGTCAAGGTTCTGTTGACCTACTGGAGCTAGATAACCAACGAACTCATCTCCGTAGGTCCGGATGCCCTGGGTGACGGCGGCACGGGTAACGCCCCTGAGGCCCCCGGGCAGTCGCCGCCGCCGGTCAATAGACCAATTCTTACGGGATCACCTTCAGCAAGGTGGTGACGGCTTCGGCCACAGCGGCGCGCGCTGGACCAAAGCACTTGCGAGTGTCCACCAAGTCGGGATGACCCATCAGCACCTGACGGACGGCGGTGCTGAAATGCTGGGAAGGCAAAGTCGCGATGTTGATCTTGGTCATGCCCGCCTTGACAGCTCGGACCAGGTCCGCGTTGGGTACACCGGATGACCCGTCTAACACCAGCGGCACTGGGACTTCGTCATGAATGGCGGCGATCAGCCCAAAGTCCAGTTCGGCGCTGCGAGCGGTCATGGGGTGAGAGGATCCCACTGCGACCGCCAACGTGTCGATACCGGTGTCGCGGACGAATTGGGCGGCATCGGCGGGGTTGGTGCGGACTCCCGGGGCGTGAACGCCGTCCTTGCCGCCAATCTCACCTAATTCGGCCTCTAACCAAGCGTCTTGGGCGTGGGCCAGCGTGGCGATGGCCGCAGTCGAGGCGCGGTTGGCCGCGTCCGGCAGCTTTGAGCCGTCATACATGATCGAGTTGAAGCCCAGGTCAAACGCCAGGGCGATGAGTTCAGAGGATTCGGCGTGATCCAAATGGACCACCACCGGCACGGCCGCGTCCATCGCCAAGGCCTGGCAGGCCTTGGCGATGGGCGTCAGCCCGCCGTGATACTTGACGCAGTTCTCGGAGATCTGGAGGATGACCGGGCGGCCGGCCGTCTCGGCGGCGGCGACTATGGCCTCAGCGATCTCAAGCTGAATGACATTGAACGCGCCCACGCCCCGGCCCTCAGCGGCCGCCGGGGTGATCACCTGGGCGGGGTGGGCTAACGGCATCGCGGGTCCTCGTTCATGACTGTTCTCCTGACGGTCAATGCTGGCGCCTGGCTCCCTTAGGAAGGGGGTCGCGTGCGTCGCTGTCGCTGCTGTGATGGCGCTGGCAGACGCTGAGCGCCTACCTGGCTAACACGGGATGGACCTAGTCTACGCGAGCGTTCGCGCGCATGTCCAAGCTGAAATGCTCATAAGTGCGCACCAATGCTTCCGTCCGTCGCCGGTCCGGAACGGCCCCGGATCCAGCGCCGAATGAACCCGTCACCAGGCCTTCCGCGACCCATCAAAGGTACGTGGCGAGGGCTGGGAGGCCTTGGCGTGGCCGCTTCCTGGCGCTAGACTCTGAGCGAATTTGAGCGTATTCTTGTCATGCGCTGAATAGCGCGCTGGAACGGTGGACGGGAATCACTCAGACCGCCGCCCGCCCACCCGCTGATCCATCGAAAGAAGGGGCTGGAAATGGATCGACACGCCCGCATCTCGGCGCTCTTAGCCATGCTGGCCAAGGAAGGCAAGATCGAAGTCGAGGCAGCTGTTACCGCTCTGGGCGCTTCGCCGGCCACCATTCGGCGGGACTTGGTTTATTTGGATGAACAGCGTCTGGCGACCCGCACCCATGGCGGGGTGGTGGCTAACTCTGGATCATTCGACTTGCCTTTGCGCTTCAAGATTGGGCGGGCGGCGGAAGAAAGGAAGCGGATTGGCGCGGCCGCGGCGGCGCTGGTGCCAATCGGCGCGACCGTGGCGCTGAACGGAGGCACGACAACCTTGGAGGTTGGACGGGCGTTGGCGGCCAGGCCAGAACTGGCCTCCCGCAGGGACAGCGAACCATCCGTCACAGTCGTCACTAACGCCGTCAACCTGGCAGGAGAGTTGCTGGTCAGACCCTATTTGAAGGTCGTGGTGACGGGCGGGGTGGTAAGGGCGCATTCCTATGAGTTATTTGGGCCGCTGGCCGAAAGGTCAATCCAAGCGCTGTCAGTTGACATCACATTCTTGGGGCTTGAAGGTTTCGATCCGGTCTTTGGCGCCAGCTCCCATTCTGACGCTGTGGCCTCAACTGACTCGCTGCTCGTCAAGGCCGCCGCCAAGGTGGTGGCGGTGACCGATTCGTCGAAGCTCGGCCGGCGGGCCTTCGCCCAGATCTGCCGAGCCCCGAATGTCGATGTCCTAATCACCGATTCCGGCGCCGACCTGGCGGTCCTGGCCCGGCTCCGGTCGCTCGGGATCGAAGTCCTGGCCGTCTGAGGGGGCAGACTGGTCGAGCGCCGCCTGGGAGCACAGTGCCTGCCGACAGGTGGTAAACTCGCCAAGCCATCTGTGCGGTTTGACGACCTCGGGGGTGGTGTGTCCTATCCATCTACAAGTCAAATGAGTCCAGTAAATCTATGTCAACATCCTTACCAGCGGTAGTGTCCGAGCCTCCGGCTCCCGAGATCGCCATCAACGACATCGGAACCAGTGAAGACCTGCTAGCCGCCATTGACGGCACTATCAAGTATTTCAACGATGGCGACATCGTTGAAGGAACAGTGGTCAAAGTCGACCGCGACGAGGTTCTCCTCGACATCGGCTACAAGACGGAAGGTGTCATTCCGTCGCGCGAGCTATCCATCAAACATGACATCGACCCATCCCAGATCGTTTCGGTCGGGGACAAAGTCGAGGCCCTGGTCCTCCAGAAAGAGGACAAAGAAGGCCGTCTGATCTTGTCCAAGAAGCGGGCTCAGTATGAGCGCGCTTGGGGGGCGATCGAGAAGATCAAGGAGGCCGATGGCATAGTCACCGGCACCGTGATCGAAGTCGTCAAGGGCGGCCTGATCGTTGACATTGGCTTGCGTGGCTTCTTGCCGGCTTCGCTGGTGGAAATGCGCCGGGTACGTGACCTACAGCCGTACATTGGTCAAGAACTCGACGCCAAGATCATCGAACTGGACAAGTCGCGCAACAATGTGGTCTTGTCCCGCCGTTCATGGCTCGAACAGACTCAATCTGAGGTCCGTTCGACGTTCTTGTCGCAGCTCAAAGAGGGCCAGGTCCGCACTGGTGTGGTTTCTTCGATTGTCAACTTTGGCGCCTTCGTGGACTTGGGCGGTGTGGACGGCCTGGTCCATGTTTCAGAACTGTCCTGGAAGCACATCGACTACCCGGATGAGGTAGTCAAGGTTGGCCAGGAAGTGACTGTCGAAGTGCTGTCGGTTGAGTTGGACCGCGAGCGCGTGTCATTGTCGCTCAAGGCCACCCAGGAAGATCCGTGGCAGCTGTTCGCCCGCACCCATGCGATTGGACAAGTCGTGCCCGGAAAGGTCACCAAGCTGGTGCCGTTCGGTGCTTTTGTCTCGGTCGAAGACGGGATTGAGGGCCTGGTTCACATTTCTGAGCTCGCTGTTCGGCACGTCGAACAGCCAGAGCAGGTCGTCAAAGTTGGGGAAATGGTGTTCGTCAAAGTCATTGATGTGGACTTGGAACGCCGCCGGATCTCATTGTCACTCAAGCAAGCTAACGAAGGCGTGGATCCGGAGGGCGATGATTCGACCTTTGACCCAGCGCTCTACGGTATGGCGGCCGAGTACGACGAAGACGGCAATTACAAATATCCGGAGGGCTTCGACCCGGAGACGAACGAGTGGATGGAAGGGTTCGAGTCGCAGCGTCAGGCCTGGGAGCAGGCTTACGCGGACGCTTTGGCCCGCTGGCAAGCGCACAAGACGCAAGTCCAGGGCGCCCGCGCCGCGGATCAGACGGCCGCGGTGGAGGAAGGCAGCGCCACCAACTACCGCTCCGATTTGTCTGAGGCTGAGGGTACTTTGGCCTCCGATGAAGCACTGGCCGCCTTGCGTGAGAAGCTGACCAGCAACTGATCGCCGAACGGCCGTGAACCGGCCTGGCTAATGGCTCGCGGGCCAGCAGCCAGGCCGGTTTTCTTTTCTCCGGCTCTCTTGCCCGGCCTATCCTGGTGGGGTGCTAAGAGTGGCGTTGACCGGTGGGATTGGGGCGGGGAAGTCCGCCGCGTTGACCTATTTCGCGGAATTGGGTTACCCGGTTGTGGATTCGGATGCCGTGGCTCGCGCGGTGGTGGCTCCGGGAACGGCCGGTCTGGCCGCGGTGGCGGCGGCGTTCGGCCCCGGTGCCATGCGTGATGACGGCTCGCTTGACCGGGCCGCCCTGGGGCGGACCGTCTTCAACGATCCTGAGGCGCGCCGGCGCTTGGAGGCGATCACGCATCCATTGATCCAGGCCGAATCGCGGCGCCTGGCGGACCTGGCGCGTGCGCAGGACGCGCCAGCTATCGTGGTGGATATCCCGCTGTTGGTGGAGACCGGCCAAGCTGACGACTTCGATCTGGTGTTGGCCGTGGCCGCGCCTGAGGAACTCCGGTTGGCCCGGTTGGCCCAGCGGGGGTTGACCCCGGATCAGGCCAAGGCCCGCCTGGCGGCACAGGTGACGGATACGGAACGGGCCGCCGCCGCGCAGGTGGTCCTGGATGGATCCGGCACCGTGGCTGCTCTGCGGCAACAGATCGACAGGCTGGCGCCGTTGCTGACCAGGGACGCTAGCGGCGGCCGGGGGCGTGTAGCGTAAGAGTTCTGCTAGCCCTAGGGGACAACGACCGGCTATTGAAGGAGGTTCTCATGCCACAGATTCTGTTTCTTGCCGTAGGTTCCTGGCGCCGTGCCCATGGCTGGCGGAGCCGCTTGGCTACGGAGTTCTTGGTTGGTGTGCGGTGACTCTGGTAGCTGGCGTGGACACTTCAACGCAGTCCTGCAAGATCGTTATCCGCGATGCCGCCACTGGCGAACCGCACCGGTCCGGGCGAGCCGCTCATCCGGAGGGCACCGAAGTGGACCCGGCGGCTTGGTGGCAGGCCTTCCTGACGGCCGCCGATGCCGCCGGAGGGCTTGACGATGTTGAGGCCATCTCCGTTGGAGGCCAGCAACACGGCCTGGTCGCTCTGGACGGGGAAGGCCAGGTCATTCGTCCGGCTTTGCTTTGGAATGATACGCGTTCGGCCGGGGCCGCTGAGCGGCTGATCGCGGAATTGGGTAACGGCGACCGGACCGCGGGGGCACGCGCCTGGGTCAATGCGATTGGCTCGGTGCCGGTGGCCTCTTTGACCATAACCAAGTTGCGTTGGCTGGCCGAAAGTGAACCCGCCAACGCGGCGCGGATAGCTGCGGTCGCTTTACCGCATGACTGGTTGACTTGGAAGCTTGCCGGGGCCAGGAGCTTGGAGGAGCTTGTCACAGACCGCTCGGATGCGTCCGGCACAGGCTATTGGTCGCCATTCACTGAGGGCTACCAGTTGGAGTTGCTGGCGGACGCCTTGGGGCGGCCAAGCGACAGGCTGCCCATCTTGCCCCGAGTGGCCGGCCCATCCGAGGTGGCCGGCGAGGCCACCGGGCGGGGTCTGTCCAACGCGGTTCTGGGCCCTGGCGGCGGCGATAACGCCGCCGCCGCCTTAGGGCTGGGCCTGCGCCAAGGCGACGTGGCGATCTCGATTGGCACCTCCGGCGTGGTCTCGGCGATCTCGTCGGTACCGGTGGCGGATGAATCGGGTCTGGTGGCTGGCTTCGCAGATGCGGCCGGCAGTTATTTGCCGCTGGCCTGCACGCTCAACGGGGCACGGGTGGTGGAGGCTGTCCGAGCTTTCCTCGGGGTCTCTTATGAAGAGTTTGACCGGTTGGCGCTGTCCGCGCCCCCGGGCAGCGATGGCCTGGTGATGGTGCCATATCTGGAAGGTGAGCGCACTCCCAACAAACCTCATGCCGCCGGGGCCTGGCACGGCTGGCGGCTGGGCAATTCGACTCCGGCTCACGCGGCCAGGGCAGCCGTGGAGGGGCTGCTGGCGTTGCTGGCGGACGGTCTGAGTGCCATTGAACGCCAGGGCCTTGATGTACAGCGACTGTTCTTGATTGGTGGCGGGGCCAAATCTGAGGCCGTCCGGCGGATCGCTCCAACGGTCTTTGGACGGGACGTCATTGTGCCGCCACCCGGGGAGTACGTGGCCGATGGCGCCGCCCGCCAGGCCGCCTGGGTCGCGACTGGTGAGTTGCCGGATTGGCCACGCGAGGGGACGCGGGTGGTCGCCGGCGAGCCGGCGGCCGTGGTGCGTCAGCAGTATGACGAGGTCAAAGAGCTGACGCTGGGAGCGCGGTGAATGACCGGCGTCCTACGCGCCTGAGCCACAGCCCCTAGCCGCTGGCACCGTCCGTAAGGGTGATCACGCTACGGTTAGTACCGCTTGGGACCTGCGCGTCCGCGTAACTGCGATCTCCGCGGTAGGGAACTCTTTGAGAGCGGCGTCATTTTCGGGGACTACACCTGCTCAGCTGGGGCAGGCGACCATCCGAGATCAGTTCCTGGTCGACTTGTGGGCTGTCGTTCCTTAGTCAAGTCGGCGGGCGTCTTGCCTCATGGTGCTCCTATTGTTGTCAAGTGGTGGATAGGCGGGTTTTGAGCCAGGCGCGGTATTGCTCCGTTAGGGTGTCGTCGCGGGCGAGTCCTCGTTCGATGCGGGATAGTTTGACGGGCCATGTTCCCAGGTGCTGGGCGGCGGTCTCCAGGGTGAGGCCGGCCGCTTTCCGTAAGGGCCGCAGATCGTCGGACGCGGGCACGGGCGGCGGGTTCACCAAGAGCTTGAACGCTTCTCTTGCGATGGCGCGTTTGAGGCACCGGATGGCTTCCTTGACGGTCTTGCCTGCGGCGGTGAGTTTCGCGATGTAGTCCTTGGTTCGCTGGTCCGTGGCCATCCTGACCAGCGCGATGCGGTGCAATGCCTGGTTGGCTTGCCGGTCGCCGCCGCGGTTGAGCCGGTGGCGGGTGGTTTTCCCGGACGATGCGGGCAGTGGCGCGGTCCCGGTGAGCGCTGCGAACGCGGCCTCGGAGCCGAGCCGGCCGGGGTTGTCCCCGGCAGTGACCAGGAGTTGGGCGGCGGTGACGGTCCCGAACCCTTTCGCGGCGACCAGTGCCGGGTTCGCGGCTTTGACCAGCGCGTCGAGTTCTTGGGTGGATTCTTCGATCTCGGCTTCCAGGTATGCGGCGCGGCGTGCGATGTGGCGCAGCGCCCGCCAGCAGGCGGTGTGGGCTTTGACCGCCGAGGCGCGGGCGGCGAGGATCTGCCGGATCGCCTCCGCCGGCCCGTCGGCTGTTTTCGGTACGGGCAGGTGGTCTTCGGCGAGTACGGCTTTGGCGGCCTCGTAGGCGTCGATCGGGTCGGTCTTGCCTTTCATCCGGCGGACTTGGCGTTTGGGCCGGATCACCTCCGCGACCGTGAAGTGGTCTTGCCGGAGGTGGCGGGCGATTCCGGCTCCGTAGGAGTTGGCGCCCTCGACGCCGACGGTTTGGACTTGCCCGAACTGGCGGACGAACGCGGCGGCCTGCATGTAGCCGTCCTTGCGGGCGGGGAACGCCCGGTCGGCGAGTTTGACGCCGGTCAGGGTCATAACCGCGACGTGGTGGGTGTCGCTGTGCGTGTCGATGCCGGCGACCACCGGGGTGGTTGGTGTCATGATGGTTCTGCCTTTCCGTCTTGGCGGTGGGGTGGACCGTCCGGACGGGCAGACAGGACGTAGACGGGACCGGCAGGGTCACGCTCCTATTAGGTCATGCCTGCCCGGGCGGTGCTCGGACAGGCCCCGGCCGGGTGGACAGATCACAACAAAGGCAACCCGCCAAGGGCGCCAGTCAAATTCCGGGTCACACCTGGCCAAGACCTCTACCATCATCTACGTCAAGTTGATCGCGAAAGCTGACCGCTTGCCTCACGTTTACGTTGCCGGCAACGTAAAGCTGAGGCTAGTCGGCGAGTTCCCATCCGAGATGGCGTTCAGTAAGATCCGTTATCGAAAGCTCGCGTTTCCGTGGGCGAGCCACAATACCGTCCAAAGAGAGACTAACCCCCTTGGCGAGATTCAAGCCCAAGAGCCGCCTGGCGGCGCCCCGGGGCCGCCGGGCTCTTTTCGCGTCTTGGCCTGCGTTGGCGTTCCTGGCCGTAGTCGCGGCCTTGGCGTTGATCGCTTCTGCTGCCGTAGAACTCAAAGGCCGGATCGACAAGGATTGGGAGGCCCGGACGGAGGTAACGCCAGCCGATTGGCGCAGCCTTGTGGTGGACGAACCGGATTTGGACCGTTGGGCAGCCTACGAGAGCCAATATCTCCCCACCTCGTCGCCGTCATATGGCGATGGGACAAACAACGTTTTCGCACGGACACTGGTGGCAGCGTACGAGCGCGTATTCATTTCCTATCCCGGCCCGGTGCTGCTGCGCGTCACCGTGACCGAGGAGCGGACGGCAGCGCTGGCGCAGGGTGTGGCGTCCTGCCGTCGCCGGATGTGCGTGGAGGACGCACGTTTCGATGCGCCGAAGGCCTCTTACCGGATGGGGAAGGACTCGGCTGGTGCGCGGCTTATCACAGTTGACTTCGCGAAGGGCCGAGTGGCGGCCCACGTAGTCGTGGTCGGCCCACCGGTGTCCGCAGAGCAGAGCGACTGGGACACGCTGATCGAGGCAGCCATCAAGGTAGCCAACGCCCAATACCGAGCCATCCCGAAACTGTCCGACGTAGCAGCGCCCGGGAACATCTGGAGCACCAAAGAGGAAAAGATCCTACTCTGGCTGTCTGAGTTAACCTTCGTCGTCTTCTTGTTGTTGTTGTTGTTGGCAGCACCCGTTCTCAGGGGACTCGCCACACGCGGTTGGTGGGATGCGGCGCTCGCTCTGATTCCGAGGCGTCGGCGGAGCCTGCCTCCCCGCCGCGCAACGCCCGTCCCAGATCCGCCGGACCGTGCCATGCCTTCCGAACCTCAGCAGGTGCGTCAATCGGCGGTCGGCCAGGGACCGGGACTGGGACAAACTGCCGCCAGGCCGCAGACGCTCGACCTGGCAGGCGCGACGCGCCGCGCTGCGGCACTGCGCCTGGGGCGGGCGGTCGGCATCGGCCTTGGTATATGTGCCGTGCTAACAATTGAGTACTTCGTTGGTTCGAAGATCCCGGGATACAAGGACTCTCTGGCCGCCGAGGGCGTGAACGGAGTGACCGCTATTCTGGCGCTGGCGTGGGGAGCGCATGTGGCGCGGGCGGTCAGGATTCCGCTGCCGGGCGGGCAGCCCGGGCGGCGCGCCGGGGCGCTGTCGTGCCTGCTCGTAGGCTGGGCGGCGCTCGCGGCGTTAACCGCCGCCTTGAACATATGGACCAGCCTGACGATCATGTGGATGATGCCGGCGCAAGCTACGGGTGACGAGTATGCGACAGGCTTGTTGAGGGAGCTGTCAGTTCCGGGGTTGGTGGCGTTGCTGGTGTTGGCACTGACACCGGCCGTGTGTGCGCGGCGGGCTACCCGCCGGAAGGTGCTAGCGGCGGTCGAGGAGGATGAGCGCCGGCCGGTTCTCCTGTTGCGCTCCTTCGCGGACGATCCGACCGCCATCCGAGTCCACCACGGGAATAACGCCAGCAATCTGGAACGCGCGGCCCTCGGCTCGCGCGCCAGATTCGAGGAGTGGCTGGCTTGGAAGCTGTGGCAGGTCGGTCCGGTGGTGGCCGTTGCCCGCCCAGGGGCGAAGGCGACGCGGCCCGTCAGCGCCGCCAGAAACGTGCCCGGCGACAAGGACTGGGGCCGCCACGCGACTGAGGCAGCATTCGGAGCCAGCCTGGTGGTCGTGGTACTGGATCGGTCGCCGACGATCTTCAAGGAAGTTGAGTTCTTGGCGCGGAGCTGGGCGCTGCCGAAGACGGTCTTTGTGCTGCCGCCTGTGCCTCTCGCCGAGGCGCGCCGACGGCTGTCGGTCCTCGCGGTGGCGATGGGATGGGAGCCGCGTGCTGTCCTTGGGGCCGTGCCGCCCGGTCACTGCGCGTTGGCCGTCAAGTTGGACCGCAACTGCCATCCGGTCGTCCTCGTTTCCGCAGCTAGAACGGACCTTTCGTACCGGACGGCCGTGGAGGCGAGCTGGGACCTGTCCCATGATGACGGGCGAGTTCCCGGCCTGCCGAAGGCTAAGGCGGCACGCTGGCAGGCGAAGCGTGCCGGGTGGCTCACCTCGGGCCGGGGCACAACCGCTTCGATCCGGCTGCGCCTCGGACTGAGGGGACTCGGCTGGCGGCATGCGGCGCTGGTCGGCTTAGTGGTCGTGGCCGCAGTAGTTCTTGTGCATGCCCTGAGGCAAACGCCGCCCGCGCAGCCACAAGTCCGGCCAGGTCAGGTAGTCGCCGCCGTCGATCTGTGGAAGCTCAGCGCCTGGGACGGAGGCGCCGTGGCCCTAGGCGCCGAAGACGGCGCGGTGTACCGAATCAACGAGTACGGGGTGCAGGCGCTAGGTGACATTCCCGCAGGCGCCTCCGAAGTCGCGGCACGCGGCGACCGGGTGGCCGTGAGCTGGAAACACCCGGTTCGGATTGCCGCCTATGACCTGGCGGAGGGCCGCCTGTCCGAGGCCTGGTCCAGTGAGATTCCCGGGATAACCGGCACGGACGGCCTGACTTTGGTTGGGGATTATGTGGTGGCCGCCAGTCCCGCGACAGACGCGGCGTTGGTTCTGCGGTTGGAGGACGGGAAGATCCATGGAGAGGTTCCCGTGGGGCCGATGCCGCGTGGTGCCGCCGCATGGGGCGGCGTCGCCTTGGTCGCGGTGCCGGCTCTCGAACGCCTCCAGACGTTAGATCCTGCGAAGCTCGAACTCGGCGACCCGGTTCGGGTCGGTGTGTCGCCGTCTGTGGTGCGGGTCGAGGGCGACAACGCCTGGGTGGTCTCCGTTTCCGGAGAAAGGGTAGTCAGAGTCTCCCTGACAGGGGAAGAGGCGCCCCTGTCTGCGACGGTGCCGGGGCCGGTGGCGGAGGTCGCCGGGGCCGGTGATATTGCTGTGGTCCCGACATCGGGCACGGACGGAGGCCAGGTGGGACTTGGCCTGGCCCGCGTTGACCTCGCGACCGGCGAGACGCTGGCCGTGGCGACCAACGACCTTGTCGGCGATGTCGCCGCAACTCCTTTGGGCCTTCTAGCGCGAGCCGGTGGAGCGTTGGTGCGCGTTCCCCCTGAAGGCCCGTTAGGCGCCGACCTTAGCGCTACCACCGCCTCCGCGACATCTTGGGCACCCGACGACCCGGGGTGGACCGCACCGATTATCAGGCAAGCCTTCCTGATGGATCACGACCTGGGCTGTGGCACTACGATGGCGGAGCAGGAGTGGAATAACGCGGAAGCGGGAATTGCGGCCGTGCTGGATGTCGCGGCCTGCGACACCGCAGGCACCGCCTTCGCCGTGGCGCAACGGGTCGGCGACGCTTGGGCCTCCTCTGGTACCCCCGGACAGCCCTTGTTCGGATTGGGCTCCGACAGTCTGTTCACCCGACTGTCCCGGATTCGGAGGCCAGGCGGATTTGGGCGCAGGGCTCGAATCTCTATTCCTTGACGATCCGAGGAGAGCGGTCGGTCGGCGAACTGACTGCGGCAAATGCCTCTCTCAGCCGAGCCATCTCACGTTCCGTGGTGGGCAACCCTGTCAACGCCCTCGCATTGATTTCAGAGGCATTCCGGGGCGCCGTCACCAACCCCTTGGCCATATACGTCTGGACATGGCTGGCCGGCCGGCGGCTGGTGACTGTGCCGCGCCAGCGGGGCGCCATGGCCGTTCCGCTGGGGGCAGCGGTGCCGTCAGAATCGGTCCACAATGAGATGAAGTGCGCGATCCGCCGCCGACGGGTTAGGCGGCTGGCCTACTTCTGGTCTCTGCCCTGGGCGGCGACGCTGGTTCTTTACTTAGTTCTGGTCTGGACCGGCGCCGGTACGGCGACCGGCCGCCCGTCGCAGTGGTTCTTCACTGTCTTGTTTTCCGCGCCACTTGCGCTGTTACCTTGGGCCCGTCGCAAGGAGGGAGTGGAGAAGCGGGTCAGACGCCCGTGGTCGCACAGCGGCCGAGGCATCGCGGGCATTATGCTCCGAGCGGTAGGTCAAACCGTGTTCGTGGTGGGCGCGGTAGGTTACGCGTTGGCGTTGGTGTTCACGCTGTTCGGCTCGCGCGCAGTGCGCGTCAACCCCGATGCAGTCGGTCTCGAGGCGATTGCGGACTCGGCGAGGGTGTTGCTCTTGAAGCTGCCGACAGAACTCGGGGTTGGTGGCACGTTCGCGCTGTTGGTCCTTTGGTCGGTCTTGTGCTATGGACTGGACCGGCTGGGGCAGAGGTTGATGGCGTTGAGGCTGGACGAGGCTAAGACCCGGAACGCTGGTCGCGGAGCTTTCCTGTACCTGCGGAGCTTCGACGAGGACAGGCTCCGGGTCCGGGCGTCGCTGCATGGGGCCGGACCGTTGGGGCTCCTCTTGCCCTTCAGGCGGATTGGGCTCGAGGAGCTCATTGCCACTGAACTGGGGCGGATCGCCCCGGTAGGGGCCGCCGATCCTCCCGAAGAGTTCTTCCCAAGTGTGCGGGCAGGCGATCGGGACCCTCTCTCCGCCGGGACCGTCTACCCGGGCAATGTGCTCCTGTCACCCATCGGAGGCGCGCGCGTCCGCCTCGGGAAGAAGTGGAAGAAGCGAATCCGAGCTGAGGCCTATGCGGCCAGGGCCGTCGTGATCGCCGCCACCCCGGAGAGCGTCAACGACGGCTTCTGGTTCGAGCTGACAACTGCCGCCTCGCTACCCCATGGGCGGGTCATCCTGGTCGCGGCACCATGGGGAAGGCACTTTGAACGCCGTTGGGGGGGCCTTCTGCGACGCCGCCTCGACATTGCCGTTCTTCGCCCCAATCGCCAAGGCTCCGGTACCGCACGGCTTTCAGGTCATGGCCCACAATCCCCGCGCAGGATGGAAGGTCTTCGGCTCAGAGTCCCGTACAGACTGGTCTTACGCCATGTGCCTGGAACGCGCAGCGGCCTGGGTATCCGGGCCGCCAGAATCATGTTTGCCCGGCGGCGCCCACGCGACCGGCGCAGACAACCGGCCAAGACCCGAGGACGCCCGGAAGACACTTTCTGTCTGGAACGTGTCGCGCGAGGAAAGACTTAAGCGAGCGAACAGCGTTGCTCTCCCTAAGACAGTCAATTCTGCCGCAGACGCCAGCTCAGCAGACTCCGATACCCATGCGCAGGGTGCTCGGCCGGTGGCCGCAGTCCAGAGCCCGGAGCCGCTGGACTCAGGGACGGCAAATGGTGATGGCAATGCCGCAGGACAGGCAGCGGCCCAGACTGAGCTTGTCTTTTCGCCGCCAGGCATCGCATCAACTGCTCTGGTATGGGTGGGCTGGTGGGCATTAATGGCGATGGTCCGAACGAGCCTGTGGTGGTTGGTCGGGTGCTTGGCGTTTGGCGTTATCGCAGGATTCTTAAGCCTCGGTCTTTGGGCGGACGCAGGCGAGGACAAGCCGTACTCGCGTTCCGCGTTCGGCAGCGGGTGTTAGCCGTCGTCTATTTTGACGATGTTGGCGTCATTGGGGTTGGCGATGTGGGCGTGAAGAAGGGGCCCGTTTCTGGGCCCCTGTCTTCATGTTGCCGGGCTGGTCGTCAAGGCG